>JAJPDY010000006.1 GCA_023252395.1 Nitrososphaera sp.
ATGCAATGTAAGTGCAATTGAGGCCGAGGGCGTTAAATGCGGCATTTTGCATCCCCGGCGAGAGCGAATGATTGATCGGGTCGCCAATGATGCAATAAGTCTTGGTCGAGCCTTGCATAATTAAATGCGAATATCCGATCCTGTCTTATATACTCTCAAAGATAATGAAAGGATGTCACCTCTCATATTGCGTGTCTAAGAGATAGAGGGGACGCTCTGTCGAGCAGAGTACAGGAAAATCCTACAGCGCTTTCATCTTGTCGTACAGCATTCTCATCTGCTTTATCGTGAGCTGGCCGGGCGCAACAGCGTTCTCTATGCTTGCATAGGTGAAAGGCGCGTTGCCAACTATTGTGCACAGCACTCTCGATATCACGCCAGCGTCGCCCATTGCAAAGATTATCGGGTGCAAGCCTATGGTGTTTTCATACACTTCAAGCAGCCTCAATGAATCTTGCACGCTGTTTGCGGTGGTCACTATTTTGACATAGTTGCTGTAGATCCTCATCTCTGACAGCAGGTCGGCTATCTTGTCGCTTGGAGGCGTCTGTTGAAAGTCATGCCACGACACCAAGATCGGGGTTTTCTGCTCGTCAAGGAAATCTGCCAGCTCGTCATTTTCCTTGATCGAGTCAAGCTCGATGTCAACTAGCATCGGCTTTTGCTCTAGCAATTTGCGCAGCCAGTTCAGCCGATCGTACTCGCTTCCATCAAACCTGCCCCCCTGCGCTGTTGAGCGGAGGGTGAACACTGCCTTGCTTTTTATGCCCTTGACAGAATCGATAGCCGCCTGCAGCTGGTCAGGCTTGAGAAAGTCAAACCGGATCTCGACATAGTCTGCCCCAAGCTCAAAAGCCCGGTCCGCCTGCTTTATGAGAAGCGGAACTTTGTCTTCTGCTATTGACGCGCAAATTTTGGCGGCCAAGATGCTGGTTATGACTTGGCGGCCAGATTAATTAGTTATCCCACGCCGGCGGGAGGAGAACTGTTGCTTCCGTGGTCCATCCTTTTGTGAGCCTCAAGCAGTTCTGCATTGTCAAAAACTCTGCCGCAGAGATTGCAGCGTTGCTGTTTTGAAGATTTGGAGCCCGAAGTTGCCGCGGACATGATTATCTTATGAAGTTACACCTTATTAAGGGTGATAGGGTTGGCAGAGACGCTCACTTTTGTTCCACCATCATCAAGACCCATCATGCACAGCATGCCCTGCATCCCCTTTGCCATCGAATCAAGCAAGTTTGAATCGCCAGATGACTGGTACGCGCCGCACTTGCTGAAAACCGACTGCGCGCAGCCATAGTCGGTGCAGCTGCCTGTCTGCATCACTGACAAAGTCACCGGTATTATGACTGTCGGGAGCAGAAATGCAAATGCAACAATGCCAATCGTGATAGTCGCCATTACCACGACCTTCTTTTTCCGCGGCTGCATTTGACTGTCAATATTGGGATAGAATTGTTAAACCGGTGTATGTCGTTGCTTTTTACATAATCGCCTACAGATTATTAATCCCCGCCGTGCTCTGATGCACCATGCCTTCGATGCAGGAGCACATTTCACGGCTAGAGTCGCTCGGGTTTGACCAGTCAATGATAGAGTCATTCTCCAAGGCGTGGAAGCCACTAGAGGACGAAGGCTACGAGATGTATGCAATGTACACGGGAGCCGACGGCTCGGTGCTTGAAGGCAAGGTGGGCTGCGTCGTCTGCTCAAAGAGCGCTTCTGGCCTGCGGTGGGAAAAAGTGATAACTCCAAGTCAGGATAGCGCTGCCATCTATTCGGTGTGCAGCAACTGCGACGCGGCATATGTTGACGTCGCCATCAGGCAGAAAGCCCTTGGCCGGCTGCTCAAGGAACGCAATACCCGGCCGACTTAGCGCGGCGGCTTTTGATGGTACACTTTTTCAGGCTTGATCTTTAAGAGTATCCTCTTTTCTCCTGGCATGCGGTTTGGGTACTTGTCAAGGCCGATGTACTTTTTTGCCATCTTGTCAATGTGCTCGTCGGCGCCCTTTGTGGTCTGCTCTGTTACCTTTCCCCTTACCGTCACCATGTTGTACGGGTTTGCGCCATCTACAAGTGAAATTGCAACGCGCGGATCGCGTGAAAGGTTCTTTTGCTTCAGCCGCCCCTGTGCAGTGTTGACAATGATGTAGTCGCCGTCAACGTCAACCCACGTCGGCGTGATCTGGGGCGACCCATCTTTCATGAGCGTGGCCACAAACGCAAAGTTCTTTCCCTTGAAGAGGTTGGCTACTGGTTCTGACTGTATCGTGTCTTTACTCATGCACCAGATAATGCATCCTAAGATAAAAATGTCTTAGAGGCTCTTTTTCACATAGTGCGACGGGATCTTTTTCCAGTTGGCAATGAGAGCTTGGTCCCTTATGTGTATGGGCTCGCTTGCTATTCGCTGTCTAGCAAGATCGACATATTCTTTTACTAGGTCTATCCCGACGTAGCTCCGGCCAAAATAATGTGCCACCTTTGTTGTCTGACCGCTGCCGTTGAACGGGTCAAGCACTGTGTCGTTTTCATACGAATAGAGCTTCATCAGACGGTACGGGATTTCTTCAGGGTACGGGCACGGGTGTGCAATGTACCCCGGCGGAACAGGTGCAATGTGCCAGACTGAATTTGCGATCTCTTTTGTCCACTCTTCGTGAGTCGCCGGCAGCGCGCCTTTCCTCTGGGTCCGGCCGCTGCTGACGTCGCCCTTTCGAAGTATCAAAATGAATTCATGCATAATGTTTGCGCGGTAATACTTGGGGTACGGGTTTATCACGAATGAGCCATACCTGTTTGTGCCGCCGGTCACCTTGTGCCATATTATTTCCTCGTGCAACTGCCACTTGCCAAACGGCTGGACGAGCTTTGACAGCAGCATATGTGGCAGTGGCAGTATCGTGCCGTTGACCACCTCGTTTGCAATCACTATGCAGCAGTACCCGCCCTCTTTTGTGACGCGGTAGACCTTGTCGCCAAAAATGTCTGCCATGTCGTTCAGGTATTCGTTTGTATCGAGACTGAGCTTGCCCCTATAATACTCGCCGTTGCCTGACGCGTGCATGTCATAGTTTATCGCGTTCCGGTAAGGCGGAGATGTTATTGTAAGCTGCACTGAATTTTCCGGGAGCTTTTGCAGCACGTCCTTGCAGTTCCCGACAACGATCTGGTTTACGATTTCTTCCTGAGCAAGCATTACGCATGCTTGAATAGTTCGTCCATATCCCGCATGCTTTAAAGTAATAAACAACCAACTAAAAACATGCTATAGCTTCAGCTCGTTTTTTTGAGCTAAAATAATGAGAATAAAAAAGAAAATAGCCGGCGGCTATTTCACGATTACCTGACCGGTCATCCACGGGTGGAACTCGCAGAGGTAGTTGTATGTTCCGGCTTTTTCAAAAGTGACGCTGAACGTGTTTATCGGCGCGAGTCCCGGCGGCACTTGATCTTTTGGCCACATCCATCCAGAGTTGATGTACTTCTCGCCTCCAGTCATGTTGTAGCTTGCATTTGGAGGAAGGTAAGTGACTTTGCCGTCAGCTCCAACTACCGTTGGGCTTAATGACCTGTTGTTAGCTCCAATGATTATGTTTGTGCCATTCTGGCCGGGTATGATGACAGGATCGGCATTTTCAGCGGGGTTGGCTGGAGTCACTTGAGTGTCGTTTGCGATGAGAAATGCAGACTCGCTGGCTACGAAGGAGCCTTCTGCAAGTGCAAAGGTGATGGTGTGCGGTTCGCCGACCAGAGTCGGGTTTGACCACTCTACTGTGTCGCCGACGTTAATCTCTGCTACTCTTGGGAAGTACCAAGTCATCGGAGATATCGCGCTACCACCACCGGCTCTTACGTGGAACACGCCATTCTCATAGTTGTAGTACTTGCGGTCCAGCTTGTAGACAAAAGCGGGGCTCTGACTGTTGTCTGCTCCTTGTTGCGCTGCAGCATTTAGAGAAACGCCTACCACTGCAATAAGCAGGGCTGCCGCGGCAACTGCGCCTGACAAAATTAGATAATTTACCATTAGTACTTTGTTCTGAGAGCATCCCCTTAAAAAAATTACGATGCTTTTGTATTATTTCTCGACAATGTATTCGTCCACTTCCATCCCAAAGTGGCGGCCCGATGCAGGCTTGGCATAGCCGAGTACTTCATCTCCGACCTTGACCTCAGTCACTGACAGCAGCTTGCCATCCTTTGTCATCAGCCTAATTGTCTCGGCGTTTTGCAGGATAACCGTGCCAGTCTCGCCGCCTATCTCGGCCCGGAAAAGCAAGAGCGGCCGGGTCTCTATCTTTGACCTGCCGACTACTGCTTTTCTCGCGGCGCCTTCCTTGTTCACTATCCATACTTCGCTACCGGATTCAATTTCAGAAAGGTAGCGAGTCTTGCCGTCAGGCGCTATGGTGTAGCAATAGACTGCGCCGGCGTTCACCCTGAACGGGCGGGGCGACGTGAACGACGAGCCCACAGACTCGTTGTGTACAAGCAGCATAAAGTTTGAACGGCTGCCGATAAGCATCCCCTCGCCCATGCTCATCATCGAGGCAGTGTCGACGCAGACACGCTCGCCCGTCCCGACATCTTTTATTTCTATAATCTTGGCGGGCTTTATCGGGAACTTTGTGATTGAGAGCTGCTGTCTTGCCTTCTCCACTTCGTCCTCGCTATCTGTCGACAGGATTACTCCGTCGACTCCCAGCTCGAGCACCGCAAACATTGTCGCTACTTCCCTCGAACTCTTGGCAGTGGTGAACACCTTGGTCTTTGACTTGTGAAGTTTCGCGATAATGTTCTCAAGTGGGATTATCTTCCAGTCGGACGCGTCCACGATGACAAACTCTGCTCCAGCCTGAGACGCCTTTTCAATCTCGTCGACGTCCGCGTTACTGAGAACCTTTTTGAAATATCCGACACTCTTGCCAGACGACTTGGCACTCTTTAGCTGGTCAAATGTCTTGCATACGACCATGTCTGCGTCTTCTGACTCGAATATCGTGCGAAAATTCTTGCCTGCAACCTGCTTTGGATCAATATTGAGGATGGATATGTCCTTGTCTTTTAATTTCGAGAGAAAGCCGGCCAGCGCGGATTTTGACACAGTCGGCCTCACTATCAGGTCTTTTGTTTTCGCGTCAGTCAAGTTGCTTTAGAGCCTCTCTTACGTTCTTGTTTTCAATTATGACCTTGTACAGGGCGCGCACCATCGCCGGCGGGTTCTTGTGCTGGAAAATGTTGCGGCCAAAAGTCACGCCTTTTGCTCCGGCAGACATTGCCCCAGCGCACATTTCAAGTATCTCTCTGTCAGTGTTGGCTTTGGGGCCGCCTGCAATAACGATAGGCACGGGGCAGCTCTTGACCACTTTTTTGAAAGAGTCAGGGTCGCCTGTGTATACTGCCTTGACAATATCAGCTCCGGCTTCTGCGCCAATCCTTGCAGCGTGCGCAACGATCTCCGGGTCGTGAGGGTTTTTGATGTTCTCGCCACGTGGGTACATCATGGCAACAAGTGGCACGCTCCACTCGTCGCACTTGTCAGAGATCATGCCCAGTTTTTGCAGCATCTCCGGCTCCTCTTTTGCTCCGATGTTGATGTGAAGCGACACCGCGTCGGCTCCAAGCCTCAATGCTTCCTCGACACTCCCCATCAGCATCTTTCTGTTCGGGGCAGGTCCAAGTGAGGTGCTTCCTGAAAAGTGCGCGATAAGCCCGATGTCTGGCGGCCTTGGCATGGTCTTGATTATGCCCTTGTTGACAAGCACGCATGTGAGGCCGGCCGCAGCGCACTGGTATATCATGCCGTGCACGTCCTCAAGCCCCCTAATCGGGCCGTTACTGATGCCGTGGTCCATTGGTATGCACAGCATCTTGCCGTCTTTTAATATCCTAGAAAGCCTGACGTCTCTGCCAAAGACCATATGTAAAAAGACATCTTCCAGACCTACTTATAACTTGTTTTACTTCCTGGCTGTTCAGGGATTTTTAGTTGGGTTTTGCTTTGTGCAATCTCAAGAGGCCGTCCCTCATTTCCTTGAGCTGCTGGTCGGATGGATGGTACGAAAGGATCTGGTTTACCTTGACTCCAAGCCGCCTCAAATCGGCAATGATCGATTCTCTAGTCTCCATGCCAACCCTTCTAAACAGAACATTAAGGCTGGCTTGCAATATAAGAAGAAACATGTCCTTGATTCTGACAGCACGGAGCAAGAGCGCAGTTGTTTTATGTCCAGACATACTCCTCTACAAATATCTGGGCACTGTTAATGTCGATTTAGTGGATATGTCGTTGGTTTGCAGCATTGAGATTGCCAAAAAGGTAGCTCTTTTATATGGACAGCCAAAGATAGGTGAATTGTCTTGCTAACAGAACATGAAAGAAACCCATTCTGTTACATATGCAACCTCTTCTTTACGCCGGACTACATGCCGGTCCACCTCAAGGTTGACCACACAAAGGAAGAGCTCGCAGCGCATCTTCTGCTTGCATACTTTGACGAGTGGCTAGAACAAGAAGAGGCCATCGAGCAAGCCGTCGAATCTTCATAATTTATTCAAATAATTTTCTTAAGCATAAGTTTTTTAGAAATGGCGTGGTTAAAGAAATGTGTCTTTCCCTTCTGATTCGTCAGAATTTGAAAGGATGTCCACAAAAAAGCTTGCAATATTGTTCGGCCTTGCATTCTTTGGGGCATTCATGCTCATACAGATGATTCAGGGGTTTCCACTCAAGGACATCATTTTCAGGGAGCAAGCAACTGAAGAGGTACAGGTGACGTTCAAGAATGGAGACACGTGCATCGTCGAGCCGTCAGACCAACGGGCAAGGGACATCCACGGCTGCCCGTACAATGTGGGCGACACTCTCATCATAACATACACAAAGAATGGCGCAGAGGTAAATTCCTACAGGCTCAAGACAGAGTAACATTATTTTACAAAGCCGAGGACTACTTGCAGGTTCTGCCCGTTTTCCCTTTTTTCGTCAATAGGCGTTTCCATTATTATCGGCAGGCTCTTGATTTCTTTGTGGTTGATAAATGCCGCAAGCCCTTCTGACCCGATAAGCCCAAGGCCAATATGCTCGTGCCTGTCAAGGTTGGACTTTAAGGTGCCCTTTGAGTCATTGAGGTGTATCGCCTGCAGCTGCTCTATCCCGACGACTTTATCAAAATGCTCGATAGTCTCGTTGACTTTATCTCTGGTCCTGAGATCATAGCCGGACGCAAACAGGTGGCAGGTGTCGAGGCACACGCCATTACCTTTTGAGCCGAGCCGGTCAAGGATCAGCCGCAGCTCCTCAAAGTTGCCGCCCACGCTGTTGTTTGTCCCCGCGTTATTCTCCAGTAGCACGACAGGCTCGCTTTTTGTTTTTGACTTGTCGCGTGCAGAGTTGATAGCGTTTACCAGCTGGTCAATTCCGCTCTTTGTCCCCTTGCCCATGTGGCTCCCAAGGTGTATCACAAGGTAAGGTATGCCAAGCGCGTTGCACCTCTCCATTTCGCCTGCGAGAGTTTCCACAGATTTTGTGTAAAATTCGCTCGCAGGTCCGGACAGGTTTGGCAGGTAGGGCATGTGGACAATGACTGAAGTTTTTTCAATGCCGCTAGTGGCAAGTTTTTCCCTGAACAATTTTACGTCTGCTGGAGCCAGCGGCTTTGCGGCCCACCCGCGCGGGTTTCTGCTGAATATCTGAAACGCGGTGCAGCCCAGCTTTTTTGCATTGTCGACAGAATTTGAAATCCCGCCGGCGATTGACACGTGGAACCCTACCCTGATCCCCATTTTCTGAATAATTGGAAGCAATGTGTACTTTAACTTGTCGTCGTAATTCAATGGCGTTTTTATGCCAGTACAGCTCATGACAAGTAACTTGTCGTCGATTAGGATGGGGACTGGCGACTTGGCAAAGTACCCTTTCTTGAATGAAGCAGGAGAGTACCTTAGAGAATCCGGCTTTGGCTGGGAGGAGCTTGACAGGCCCGATATGAAAGACATAATCGACAGGGCCGCAGAGCGGATTGAAGTCGGAGTCGGCGGCAACATCTACGACAAGCTGGAAAAATACGAAATTGAGATTCTTACGTTTATTGTGTCGCTCATTATGGTCAAGTCAATAGGGATGGAGCCAGTGTTAAAGAAATACGCGCTATCAGAAGCAAGGCGCGCCGAGGAGTTTTTGACGCAGGACCTGAAGCAGCAGAGCGAAATGCAAAAGCACTCGCTCTTTGCAAAGATCTTTGAAGACCTGTTCAAACTAAAGATAGAAGTAGCAGAAGACGGCCGGCTCTTTAAAGTCAGAGTCGCCGACTACCTTGCAAGGTCGTCACACTTCCACGAGCAGGAATGGAAGCTCATAAACAGGCTTGTGCAAGGCGGCCATGTCTATCTGGACGCGGACGAGACTGTCAGGCTCGTGAGAAATGAGCTGTCAGTGCTCATCTACGAAAAGGTCAAGGCAATGACGCTTCCAACCCTTCCACAGGCAATCAAAGTAAAAGCAGAAGAATTGAGGGCAAAGCTCGCCCCGCGCTACGAGTACCGCACGAGCGCCGTGACAGAATACCCACCATGCGTAAAGCACGCTATTGAAGTAATGTCCAAGGGCGAGAACCTTCCCCATTCTGCAAGAGTAATGCTTGCCACCTACATGCTGGCTGTCGGCAAGCCGGTGGACGAAATCGTGATGATGTTCCAGAACGCTCCCGACTTTAACGAAAAGATAACGCGCTACCAAGTAGAGCACCTTGCGGGCATGAAGGGGAGTAGGACAAAATACTCTGTGCCGTCATGCGAAAAGCTGCGCAACGAAAACCTGTGCTTTGCAACAGAGGAATGCAATGGCATAATCAACCCGGTCCAGTTTGGCAGGAAAAGGAAATGATTGAAGCTGCAAAGACAATTCCTGTGGTAAGAGGGGCCTTTCGCGAATACTATTTCAAGCAGGCAAGGGCGGTTGAAGAGCCGGGCAAAATAGAGCAGCGCGAATTCGGGTACGCGCAGTTTGGCCAGGCAGGCATGACTCGGCACCTTTCTTTCAACAGCATCAAGGAGCTCCATGCGATGCTTGTCAAAGAAGTGCCATCGGATGTCTACTGCTCAAATGCGTACTACAAGTTTCCTACGCAGCCAATGCAGGAAAAACAGTGGCTTGGAGCGGATCTGATATTTGACATCGACGGCAAGGACCTTGACCTGCCGTGCGTCCCTTCACACACCTATCCTGTCTGCACAAACTGCGGCCATGCGTTGCCTCCTTCTGACGAAAAGAAGGAATATTCCTGCCCGTCGTGCAATGGCAAAAAGGCAGAGCGCGTTTCTATCCCGTGCAGCAAGTGCATCGAAGGATCAAAGAAGGAAGTCAGGCGACTGATAGAATTTCTGACAACCGACCTTGGGATGCAGCGCGATAACATCTATGTTTATTTTTCTGGCAACAACGGCTTTCATATCCACATAGGCGATAGCGAGTACGTGCCGCTTGACCCACAGGCGCGCTCTGACATTGTCGGATACCTGTCAGGCACCGGGCTGTTGGCAGAAAGTGTTGGCGTAAGGAAGGGGCGTGAAGGGAACATGTCGTTTATCAAGTTTCCAAGGGGAGGCATCGCGTACGGCTGGAGGGGTCGGATAGCGGACAAGCTGAAAATTGACGGCTCGTCAATCATAAAGCTCAAGCACATAGTCGACCAAAAGGGCGGCTATGCAGGTTTCAAGTCCGAACTTGACAAGATGACCCGAGAAATGGGAGTCAGGATAGACCCGCAGGTGACTACAGACGTCCACAGAATCTTCAGGATGCCCGGCACACTCAACAGCAAGAGCGGCCTTGCAAAGACAAGATGTGCGGATCTAGAATCGTTCAATCCATTTAACGATGCCTGCCTGCTTGGCGGAAACAAGGTCAATGTGAGAGTCAAGACCCATGTCAAACTAAAGTTAAAGGGCGAGGCGTTCAACATATCAAAAGAATCTGCAGAGCTGCCGGCTTTTGCAGCGGTCTACCTCATCTGCAAGGGTCTGGCAGAAGCAATGTAGATCGAAAAATCTACACACAACTGCTTATTGTTTGGCACAGGTATAGCATCACCATACCAACCGCCAAAACAACGGGTTCTGGCCTCCTTGCATTGCAAAACCTGTCGTCTCTCATAGCATGTAATGCAAGGGGGCAGGGAACTGTTTTCTTCACAGAAACTAGCAGACTAATAAACACATTAAAGGGTCTTACGCCATAGTCACCTCGCTTGTGGGACACGTACAATGAGGACAAGGCGCCTCGCGCAGACATTGGCAGAATAGCGCGAATTGCAGTCATTGCAGCCCTTGGAGTCATCATATTTGCAATAGTGAGCAACCAGTCGGTGAACCTCTTCATGAACCTTGCCGAGTTTGGCAGCGTGTTCAGCAAGCCCCTCTATTACCTGACACTTTCCGGCCTGGTACTTGCCGCCATTTCGCTTGTGCGCGTGAATTTTGCCACCCGACACTCGATGACTTGGTATGGCATCAGAATGGTCATAACTTTCATGAAAAGGGGCGAGTACGAGTCCAAGCACAAGGCGCTGCGTTATTCCGAATTTCAAATGAGCAAGCTGAGCTTTGCGCTCTGGCAGCTCACAAAGGTCGTGCTCTTTGCGCCGCTCTTTGGCAACATCATGTTTGGGATGGCTGTCGACTATGCTATATTGCAGGGCCACGACATCGGCCTTGGCGCGGCAGGCGGCATCTTTTCAGTCCCCTTTGCGAATCTGCCAGCTGACGGCTCATACTCACAAGAAAATATTGTGCAAATGTTCCCGGCGCTGACATTGATAGTGCCGGCGCTCCTTGCGGCAGTCGGGCTCCGCATCCTGCTCTACATCGGGGCTTCAGGCACGCTTCATGTCGTTTCGCAGTACATGATGGACGCAAGGGAGAGCAAGCCCAAGTTCCTGTCGTACATATCCACGATAGAGATCATTCTCGGCGCGACGATATTTTGGATCGGGTTTACCATGTTCTTCAACCACTTGGTCGACTTTAACACCCGATACACTATTGTCGGGACTCTGGTGCTTGGCGCGGCTTTCATAGGCTTTGGCTTTTTCGACAGGGTGAGGGCAAAGGTGATAATCTATCCTACGAGGAGGCACATGTATTCTCGGCTCCTGACTGTCGGGTCAGTCATTATCATAGTCGGCGCGACGATGGCGGTAAACAACAGCATCGCCGACTCGAAGGACTGGCGCGCGCCCTACGTAGCGCAAGAGATAGCAGTCAACCGCTACATGCACGAGCTTGACCAGGTTCAGGTCACGAACTATGATGTCAAGCAGCCTTCGCCAACGCCTTCAGAGATCCAGAAAACAGTGAGCGATAACTCTGACGTCTTGGATAGCATTAGGCTGCTAGACTCTGAAGAGGCTAGAAAAGAGCTTGTCCCAGAGCTTGGGCAGAGAACCGACGTCAGCTTTGTTGACATGGATGCCACGCGGCTTGGAGATAGCATGTACTGGGCTGGAAGCACCGCGCCCAAGATACCGGAAAACATGCCCCAGAGCAACCCGTGGTACGCCCAGCACATACTCTACACACATTCTAATGCAGGAGTAAAGGTGGTACAGGCCAATGACGGCGCTCAGGTAGACGAAAGCAAGTTCTTTCCGCAAAAGAACATCTACTATGGCGAAAGCGACGATAACGGCATTTTTAGTAGGTACTGGTCTGCATACCCTGTAGACAGGACAAAAAGCGACGAGCTGGACCAGTTCTTTTACAATGGCACCGGCGGAATCGACGTATCGCCGCCGATGAGCTGGATGTTTGAGCCGACCTTCATGCTTTCAGACCCTGCCACCCCAATCCACATCATGAGGTACAAGGACGTGAATAGCAGGATGGACCTTCTCTATCCGTATTTCGTTTACCAGTTTGGCTTTGGCGGCACCCCGACCAACCCCAACTTTAAGGACGTCGACGTTTACCCTGTGACTGACGGCAAGAACACTTACTGGCTCATGCCGCTTGTCGCGCTGCTAGATACTTCAAGTGTGCCATGGAGCTCAAACACCCCTTCCAGCTTTATGCTCAAGCTGACAGGGTACGCGCTCATTGACTCATACAACGGAAGCGTGCAGGTGATAGTTACAGGGGACGACTTTTTCTCAAACATGTTCTACGAGCAGTACAAAGACGCCGGGGCTACAAGGGAAATCCCGCAGTGGCTGAGCGGTCAGATAAAGTACCCAGAAGAGATGGTGATGTGGAGGGTGTCCAAGTTCAACACGTACCACGTGACCGATCCAAAAGAATACATCGAAGGCAAGACGTTCTACGAAGCCCCGCAAGACCCAGTCAAAAAAGAGGTCGCCCCGCCATACTATGTCTTTGCCAAGCCGCAAGGATTTGAAAAACCCGAGTTTGTGGCAATCCAACCCCTCCAGCCGTCCCTGCCAAAAGACGCGGCTTCAAAGAACCTTGCAGGCTACATGGTTGTAGAAAACAACATGGAAGACCTGGGCAAGATGACATTTTACTCTTTGCCGGCTGACCCGCAGCCCAAGTTCCTCAGCCCTGCAGACGCCAAGACCAATCTTGAGAAAAACAAAGAGTACACGGACATCAAGAACCTGTATGCAAAGAGCGACCCGGAAAGTAGCGAAAGCCTGCTCTACAAAGTGGGCGATTACGAAGTGTACTTTAGCGCACTCTTTGCAGGCTCGGGAAACAGAGAAGTAGCTACCGTGGCCGTAGTGGGCGCCACTCCTGTCGCAGGCACGTACCATGTTGGCCTTGGCGACACGCCGCAGCAAGCATTTGAGAATTATCTGCAAAAGCTGGCAGGAGTCGCGCCGCCGGCAGGCGGCCAACAGCAACCGCCGGCAGGCAACCAGACGACTCCTGACACTGCAAGCAGGATAGGGCGGCTTGAGAAGGTGTTTTCAGACGCGGGCCTGAATGTGGCCAAGCCTACGTCAATATCTGCACCTGTTTCATTCATGGAATCAACAACAGCATATAGGGCAGACTCGGACTTTACGCAAGCAGAATCGGCAATCCATGGCTTTGTAGAAAAGTTTGCTTCACAAAGCGGCGGGCGGGTGTTTGAATGGAGAGATGGGACCCGGGTCAACTTTGGAGTGCTCCAGAATGTCAACGGCATAGTGGAGAACCACTACATCACGATAGAGGTAGGCCAGTAAACGATGCCAGTCCTAGTAGTAGACAACCTGTCGCCATTCACGCCAGACATACTTGCCTGCCTTGACAAACTTGGGGTTTCGCATGTTTACAGGAAATTCTCAGAAGTTTCTGAATACGACCTTGCAGGCTGCGATAGGGTGATACTTTCCGGCAGGCGCAGAAATAGCAGGGAGATAAATGCCGCAAACTCTATGATAATAAGGCAGTGCAATAGTAGCGGCAAGCCATTGCTCGGCATTTGCTACGGAGCAGAGATAATAGCGCTCACCCTTGGCGGTTCGATACGCAAGATGCCCTCGCACGTGCAAGGGACAACTCCGGTGTCGCTTGCAAAGCCAAATCCGTTGACAGGCGACAAAAAGTCGATTTCAGTGTATGAAAGCCACGGCTACTGCGTCGCTCGGCTGCCGGCAAACTTCCAAACGCTTGCAAGCTCGCAGTATTGTGAATATGAAATATTTTCTGACGACAGAAAAAAAATCTACGGCACGCAGTTCCACCCTGAAAAGAGCGGAAGCGACGGGCTGGCGCTTTTGCAAAATTTTGCTGCCAAATTATGACAAGGATTTTATTTGCTTGGCAGAAAAAGCCTAGCATTGGAGTCGCAGCCAGAGCATTTCATCAGCCTGCCGCTGGTAAGCAAGAGTGAAGAAAGCGCGCACCTGCCACTTGTCATAAATGTCGTGGTAAAGTACTGGGGCGAGGACATCGCGCCGCATGAAGCAGGCGCAAGGGGCGCAGTAATGATGGATGGGATAGAGCTCGCTGAAAGCCGCGGCTTTGCATCCTACATCTACAAGGGCTCGCTGAAAGACCTGAAGAAAAGAGTGGACCAGGGAATGCCCCCGATTGTCGTAATGCCTGGCATCCAAGGGACTGTCCAGCACGCGATGGTAGTGTCAGGCTACAACGTTGACGAGCGGAGGATTCTCACTTATGTGCCAGAGCCGGACACGGTGGGCGCGATCCCGGAGACAAAGTTTGAGCAGGACTGGGAGCAGGACGACATGACTATGATAATCATTGTGCCGTCAGACATGAAGGACCTGTTCAAGAACGAGAACCTGAAATTCAGCAAGTCAAACAGGATCTGCTTTGAGGTTGAAAGGCTGCGCCAGCAGGGCAAGGCAAGCGAAGCGGCTGAAAAGTTGCGAAAAGCCACAGAGATAGACCCGGACAATGCACAGGCATGGTGTCTGCTTGCCGGCATTTACAACGAATCAGGATCCGATCAGGCAGTTGCCTGCTATGAAAAAGTAATCAAACTCAACCCGAGATACTACCTTGCATACAGGGGTCTTGGCAACTATTACCTGAAAAAGAAAGATTATTCGCTTGCCGAAAGTTACTACACAAAGGCGATAAGCGTCAACCCTGCAAGGTTCGGTCCGATCTACAAAAACCGTGCGGTGGCGAGGATGCAGCTTGGCAACAACTCTGGCGCAAAGGAAGACCTTGTAAAATATCTAGAGCAGACGCCCGGCGCAGAAGACAGAAAGAGCATCGAAGAAGCGATAGCCCAGCTCTAGGCCATTTTCCATGGCAGGCTCTCATATTGCGACTTTGGAATATTATTCCAAATATTCTGGTACACTACTTCCTTGCTTCGTCGACGTAGAATACTGCTTCGTTCCTCTTTGCCGCGACTCCTGCAGCAAGGTTCGCTATCGAGTTGTAAAGCCTGACAGCGTCCGGCTCGGCCCCTTCGCTGTTTCCAGCAAGGACAAGGCAGAGCTTCATGTTTGAGCCCAAGACATCTCCCAGCTCTTGGTTCACAGTAGCAGTGTACGGCCGAAGAGCTCCGCGGAAGATGTCAGCCCTTGCCCGAAGTATGCCTGAAATCTTTTTGCCCACCGGCGCGTCCGGGCCAACAATGACTACCATCCCTTTTGAGCCCTTGTACTTTGAAGGCTCCTCTACGGCGCCCTGTGGCGCCATCGCGTTAACGGCTTCACGGGTGATCAGACCCGGCATGTAGATGAAGTTGTCGACTAGCGCGTCCCACTGCTTTCTTGGCAGCGTGCTGAAAGCC
>JAJPDY010000120.1 GCA_023252395.1 Nitrososphaera sp.
CCTATCTGCCTTTTTGGCCGGTATTCTCTCATTTCTGTTCCGCAATAGATGCAGCGGTAGACTTCGACCTGTTGGCCCGATGTCCTGTCAGTCCTTGGGGAGAACGCAAGCTCGCGGTGGCAGTGGACGCATTTCATGATAGAAATTTTCAGCTGCTGATATAAAAATTAGACTTAACTATGTGAATGGTCTAGGCTGCCGAGGTCCTCTTTGCCTGATCTATCCCTTCCCGGATTAGCCTGAACGCCTGCTGCGCCATCTCGTTTGGGATGTCTTCTATCACCAAGTCGTTTGCGTCCAGCTTCAAGTTCAGCATTATAGTCGACCGCAACGGTCCCTTGTCAAGGATGATGTTCGTGATGTCGCCATAGCTATAGTCGACGTAGCTCTTTTTTATCCTCAGCATGGACGGCTTTCGCAATATTACGCGCTTGCTGGTAATGGTGGCCGACTCGATGTTTATCGCCGGGCGGTATTTCCTTTGCTTTATGCTGAATAGAACTTTCTCGTCTTCGTCAAGCAGGGGAAGGACGTCGTCCGGGACTTCCATCAGGTATGATCTGCGCTCCATGTTAAAATCTGTAGCATGCACAAGTGCTGGAAGAAATTACTAGTAGCAGGGACATGACTTTTTAACCTGTTTTGCATGGATTTTTGCATTGATCTCTGACAGCGAAGGCGCCGAGCTTGTCGGGCTGGCTCGAAAAGCAGTTGAAAAGTACCTACATGAATCGGTGGTAATTCAGCCTGAGAAAACCGACGATTACAAGGCCGGCGTTTTCGTTACGCTCAACTACCTGACAAGGAGCAAGGAGGAGCACCTGCGTGGTTGTATTGGCTTTCCGCTCCCTGAGAAAAAGCTGCGCCAGTCTGTGATAGAGGCCGCCATTGCAGCGGCCATCGACGACCCTCGCTTTCCACCTGTTGACAAACAAGAACTTGAGAATATCATTTTCGAGGTAAGCGTGCTGACTCCTCCTGAAGAAGTCAGGTGCAAGCCGGCTGACTACAAAAAAGAGATCATGATCGGGCGGGATGGCCTTGTCCTGCGCTGGCGCTACGGCTCCGGCCTGCTCTTGCCGCAGGTGCCTGTAGAGCTAAAGTGGGACGTCGACGACTACCTTGCAAACATTTGCTACAAGGCAGGAGCGCCGCCTGACGCGTGGCTCGACCCTGCATCAAAATTGTTCAAGTTTCAGGCCATAGTGTTCAAGGAGACAGAGCCAAAGGGCAGGGTTGTGAGGCTCGAGCTCTAGTAGTAATATATAATCAGGCTCTGTAAAATTGCTGGATTGGGCGTAGCTTATTTTGCGCCGTACGGAGTTGGCCTTGGTCATGCAAGCCGGCTGGTGATGGTGGCGGACCAGCTGCAAGGCAACGGCGTCGATGTCAAATTCTCTTCGTTTGGCGAGGCAGCAGGCTACGTCTCGATGAAGGGCTACGAGTGTGCAACAGTCGCGCCAGTAGAGTTTGCGTGGAGCATGGAAGGCGGGTTCTCGGTAAAGCACAGCATAGCCAACATACCTGTCTGGTTTACCAACTTTACAAGGCAGGTAAACCAAGAGACGCGCAACATGACTATGTATAGCCCGGACGTCATCGTGTCTGATTCCCGGCTGTCGCCGCTTGTGGCGGCAAAACTTGTCAGGATACCGTCGATAGTCATCTTGAACCAAGTCAAGCTTTTGCTCTCGCCTCGGCTGCGCCAGCTGGCAATTGCGCGCCTGTTTGAAGGCATGGTTGGAGAATTTCTAGGCTCGATGTGGAACATGGCAGACAGGGTATTGATCCCCGACCTGCCGCCGCCCTACACGATATCTGCCCACAATGTGTGGGACATTGGCTCTGCAGCACGCAGGCTGGAATACATTGGATTTACGTCGCCCAAGCATCACATAACTGAAAGCGAGATCAACAAAGTCGCCGGCAGGCTTGGCTTTGACAGGTCAAGGCCGGTGGTATTCATACACGTCAGCGGGCCGGCAGAGACTCGCATGGCCCTTGTTAGAGTCGCGCTTGAAGCAGTCAAAAAACTTGATCCAAAAATCCAGTTCGTAATTTCAGAAGGCAGGGCAAAGGGGGAAACGGAGCCAAAGAGAATGGGCGAATCCGGCTGGTACTACGAATGGTGCCCGGTGCGAGACGAGATATTTGCGATGAGCGACCTTTTGGTGCTGAGGGGCGGCCATGTCGCCCTGTCGCAGGCTATTCAATTTGGCAAGCCTGTCGTCACGATCCCTATTGAAAACCACGGGGAGCAGCTGGGCAACTCTGCCAAGATAGCCGAGCTTGGGATGGGTGTCATGCTCCATCCAAAGGGCTTGAAGCCGGAGCAACTTGCTGACGCGATTTCTCTGGTGCTTGCAAACCCAGAATACAAAAACAAGACAACCGAACTTCAGAAAATGACTGAAAAGCTAAACGGAATCGAGAATGTCGTGCAGATAATTCGGTCCTACCTTTAGCTTTTTCATCTTCTTTATCGACAACTTTGCCGCGGCGTCAATCATGCTGTTGTATTTCTGGAACTTGCTCTTTGAAATTGCAGTTTGCATCTTGGTTGCATAGTCTTTTGGAATATCTGTAAACATCAGGGGCATGTATGGCGTCTTTCCTGTTGCCATCGCCTTGCCTGCGATTGCCTCTATGAACCAGAGCGGATGAATTCCTGGACTGAGCGGAAGGACAACTCTGTCGCCGGGCTGCCCGATAAGGACTTTTGCCGCAATTGCTTCCTTTATGAGCTCTACTGGGATATCTTTCATGCTTGGAATATTCATTGGCGCTACCCCGATCACTTGCTCTTTCATGGCAGTTCTTTTTGCCAGAATTTCTGCAAGCTTGGCGTTAGCCCGCAGTTCGTCTTCGTCAGAATAGAGCAGGACAATTTCAGGCACAAATCCTGCCTTGACAGCTGCATAGCATGATAGGGATGAAAGGGGGTTGTGCAAACTGCATAAGGCCCTGCCGAGTGAGCCAAGAGGAAGCCCGCAGGGTCCCTCGCTGACTTGTACGCAAACATAGGCAAATTTCTTGCCCACAAAAGCCAGTATCACTCTGTCAGCTTCTTGCTCATTCTTTGCCGGGCGAGCGCCTATTTCTGCAAGCTTGGCAGTAAGCTTGCCAGAGGAAGCGAACTCGATATCCCTGCTGACATAGTCATTGGTTCCGCCAGCTTTGACCTTGACAAAGAACTTCTCGCCGGGCAGGACTATCTTTAGCCCAACTTCTGCTATTGCATTCGACAGTTCCTCAAATTCATTTTTTACCCTCCTTGCAATGGCAACTTTGTCGATCCCAAAAATGCCAAGCCTGCTTGCAAGCTCTACAGGGCTATCAGCTTCACATACCAAGAACCCTTGTTCGAAAGCTATTTTCGTCTTGGCATCTATCGCCTTTATGGCTCGCACAAGCGCAGGACTTGGCGCAAAAGCTGAAGGGAAGGCAAGAACTACGTTCAATTAGTTCTTGATGCAAGAGCCGGATAATTATTACTTTTGAGAAAATAAAGAAAAGAAAATAAGATAATGGGCGCGTGCCCTAGGTTTTTACCAGTGGTGCTTCTCGTCTGGGATAAGACCGATCTGCTCGCGCTCAAAGTATCTTTCTAGCTCTTGAGCCCACTTTTCTTTTGCCGAGCCACCGCCAAGACCCTTCCTTCTAAGCCAGAAGGCGATTACACCCAGCAAGAACACTGCGAACAGCATGGTTCCGAATATGTAGACCATGACGTCGTAGAATAGCGGGTCGTACGCCGGACCTATCTGCCCAATTAGAGTGTCGAAGACCATTAAATTAAGCAAAATTAATCCGAAGATATATACATTTTGGTCGCGGGCGGATTTAAGGGTCTGTAGCCTCGCTAAGGGATGGAAAAATGGTCGAGTTATTTAAATAAAAAACAAAAAGTAAAGAGGGGGTGCTCAGGTTGAGACTGGCTTTGCGCCTCTGCCCTTGATGAAGAACATTGCAGCAACGCCGCCAAAGATTGCGCCTAGGACGGCAATGAAGACTGCCATCTGGCCTGTCTGAGTTGACAGCATTGGTGTTCCAGATCCTGCTGGGGCATTTCCGTAAGTTGTGCTTTGTGCACCGAGAACCCTTTCCTTCGCCAGAATGTTGTTTTGGGTGCATGGTGAAACCTGGTATTGAGCGCAGAAGTCCTGCTGTTCCTTTGTAAGTGGTTCACTGCCTCCACCAAAATACTGCGCGGATGCTTGCGGAGTGGACCCTGCCACAGCCGAAGCAAAAAGCGCTGCCATAATGCCTAGAGCCATCAGAGTTGGCTTGTTCATATTACTTACCCTCTTCGAATTCGAATATTTAACCTTTGTGAGTAGAGG
>JAJPDY010000121.1 GCA_023252395.1 Nitrososphaera sp.
GCCGGCCCGATATTCTATTATTCGCTGCTCGGGCCGGGGGGAGCATTTGCCTACAGGGCGATAAACACTCTTGATTCGATGGTTGGCTACAAGGACGAATATTACAAGGACATCGGCTGGATGTCTGCAAGGCTTGACACCATTGCCAACTATGTGCCTGCAAGGATAACCGCGTTTTTGATGGTGGTGTCGGCCAAGATCCTTGGCGCAGACTGGAAGAATTCGCTCCACGTCCTGCACCGCGACCACGGAAAGACGTTCAGCCCAAACGCTGGCTACCCGATGGCCACTATGGCCGGGGCGCTTCGAGTCAGGCTGGAAAAGATTGGCCACTATGCCCTTGGCGACGAGCAAGAGCTGGCGACTCTTGAAAAATGCAAGACCGCGATATCGATAATGAAGCTTACGACGCTTCTGTTCTGCGTCACCGTGGCAGTGCCGGCGATGTCAATCTTATATCTGGCCGGCTGGTGGAGGCTTTTGCTTGGCATCCCTTAGGCCGGTGCAGTCGGTGCTTTCATTCCTGACCATATTGCCAGCGGGCAAGGGCGAGCACGACATCCATTATGTTGCCAAGAACATGTACCTCTTCCCTGTAGCCGGCGCAATCATTGGCGTAATTATCGGCGCAATGGCGTTTGGGATCTCTATTTTCCTGCACCCATTGCTTGTCGGGCTTGTTGTAGCCGGCGCCCTCGTGATAATGACAGGCGTCCACCATACTGACGCGCTGGCAGACTTTGCAGACGGGCTGATGGCCAAGGGCGACAAGGAGAAAAAGCGAAAGGCAATGCTTGACCCTGCGGTTGGCTCTGCAGGGGTGGCAGCGCTTGTCATGTACTTTGCAGGCATGATAATCGTGTTCCAGACAGGCGGCTTTTCATCGGGCTTGCAGCTTTTCGCAAGCATAATAGCGGCAGAAGTCATTGCAAAATATGTGATGGTGCTCCTTGCAAACCGGGGGCTGTCTGCGTGGGAGGGCTTTAGCTCGCCGTTTACAGCTGCAATGAAAGACAGGAACAGGATGCTCGCTGCAACCGGGATAATGCTTGCGATAGTGTGGTTTTCCGCAGGCTACGCAGGCCTTGCAGCGCTTGCAGTTTCGCTTGCAATAGCAGGACTCATGAAGCATGTTTCTGGCAAGAGCTTTGGAGGCATCTCCGGCGACGTGCTCGGAGCGTCAAACGAGGTGACCCGGCTTGCGTCCCTGATCGTGCTGTCATCGTTGCCGGCAGTTCCATTGGTGATGACGATTTTTTGATAGCTGCCGTGATGTGCGGGGGGAAGGCAACAAGGATGAAAGCTGACATTGAAAAGCCGCTGATAAAAGTAAACGGCATTCCAATGGTCGAGCGTGTGATTTTGGCGCTGGAAGGTTCACACAAGTTTGAGCGCATAATTGCAGTAGTGTCGCCCACTACCCCAAAGACAAGGGAATTCCTTGCAGCAAAAGGGATTGAGATGATTGAAACTGCCGGCGAGGGCTATTCTCAGGACCTCTCGCGCATGCTTTTAGCATTAAAGCCTCACAAGGTTTTCGTCGCGCCGGCGGATGTTCCGCTGCTAGATTCTAAAACAGTCAGCGATATTGTTGCTCTTGCCGCAAACAGGACGGCGCCGGCAATTTCCATAATAATAGATAGAGAATTTGTCGAAAAGCTTGGCGTCAAGCCCAGCATTGTGCTTGGAGAACAGTACTGCCATTCTGGCATAACCATTTTTGATGCTGCAAAGGTAGGCTCAGGCTCGATTGAGGAACAGCACGTTGTAATGAATGAAGTAAAAGTTGCGGTTAACGTGAATACAAAAGAAGAGTTGGGGCTGGCGGAAAAATTACTGGTCCAGCGCGCCCACGACTTTGCCCAGAATGATGGCATTTGAGCCGCTTTTCTGCGCCAGTGGCTCGCCGCACGATTTGCAGTTGATGTCTGTCGTGGTGTGCGAAAACACTACGGCCTTTTCGCCGCATTTTGCGCACTGCACAGACAAAAAGTTGCTGCGCGGCTTTGGTACCATTATGCTTTCTCGCTTCATATTTATCCTATCTCCAGCTTGCGGATCCTCTGACCTTGCTTCATTGTCTTGAACTGACATACTTTACAGGCATAGCGTAAAGTCATTTTCTTGGTGGTCTTCGCAGTTCTCTTGAGCTCAGGGAACTTTTGGCCGCCGTAACCCTTCTTGTCCTCAGCGTGCCTGCGCGCACCTTCTGCCACCGTCCTGTCCTTGCCCTTCTTGTACAGAGCCACGGTCTGGACCGTGTGCGTCTTGCACTTTGGGCAGAACTTGCGCATCTCCTTCTGCATCTTCATACCTGTCTGATTCTTTTATAGGGTAATTTAATGTATATCTGCATATGCAGGGGTCCCGGATGGCGGGCTTCATCAGTAAATCTAATATACTAAGTCTTACAACCCCTCCATTAGTATGGTATTCGAAGCGCTGTTTAGACAGTCAATAGATCCAGCTGCCTTCCCCGTGTGGATACCCCTGGCTTTCGGACTGATTGTAGGGCTGGCCTATGCGATTGCCTCAGGCGTAAGGCGCAGTCGTTAAGGCGCCTAAACCTTTTCTTTTTCCATTTTTATGAAACAGCTTAATAGCCAGCGTTTGGCATACTTTAGCCATGGGCATAGGGCTTTTGCACCGGGAGAAAAATGAGTGTGACGATTGCCACGAGAAGTTTTCGAGTCACGACGAGCTGGTCATCCACGCAAGGGATGTTCACAAGCGCCACCTCACAAAGTGCAGGTACTGCGGCAAGCTGTTCATCCACGAGAAGGACAGGCTGCACCACGAGAGAGAGGAAAGGGAAAAGAAGGTTGACGCCCGCAGGCACAAATTTTAAAGTGCCTCGGCTTTTATCATAACGCATGGATTTTGCAGCCAAGGTAGGCACCTCAAAGGAGCGCAGGATAATTGTCGACTCTAACCAGACTACAAGCTTTCTCTGGGAGGGCGAAAACGTGTTCTCGACTCCCTCTATGATTGCCGAGATGGAGGAGACATGCCGGCTCCTCCTCAAGGAGCAGGTGATACCTGACCAAGAATGGGATTCTGTTGGGACCATAGTGGACATCAAACACCTTGCCGCCACCCCGGTCGGGGCAGAGGTCTTTTTTAGGGCAAAAGTGCTCGCCGTGGACGGCAGGCGGGTCATGTTTGAGGTGGAGGCGAGGGACAAGCTCGAGCGCATAGGCGAGGGCAGGCACGAGAGGTTCATAATAAACGTCCCCAGATTCAGGGCAAAGTTCAACGAGAAGCAAAAACAGCTTGCATGAGAGTTGCGTCAAAATCTATAAAAGACGCAAGGCGATTTGTGTAATTATTCTATAAAGGTGTATATGAGAATGGCATCAATTCAGACGACCGCTGGCGGAATGCCAGTGCTGATATTAAGAGAAGGGACAAAGGAAAGCAAGGGAAAAGAAGCTCAGAGGAATAACATTACTGCTGCAAAGCTTATCGCAGAGATTGTAAAGACAAGCTTGGGCCCAAGAGGCATGGACAAGATGCTCGTGGACTCGCTTGGCGACGTAACAATAACAAACGACGGCGCGACGATCCTAAAGGAGATTGACGTTCAGCATCCTGCTGCAAAGATGATGGTCGAAGTAGCCAAGTCTGTCGACAATGAAGTCGGCGACGGCACCACGTCTTCCGTAGTTTTCGCCGGCGCCCTGCTTGAAAGGGCTGAGGAGCTTGTCAACAAGGACGTCCACCCATCAGTGATCGCCGATGGCTACAACGCGGCTGCAGATCAGGCGTTGAAGCTGCTGGAAAAGATTGCAGTCAAGGTCGACATTTCAGACAAGGACATGCTCTTGAAAATAACAAGGACCAGCATGGACTCAAAGCTTGTGTCAGACGACAGCCCGGTCCTTGCCCAGATAGTCGTTGATGCTACAAAACAGATAGCAGAAAAGGTTGAAGGCGGCCTGAAGGTAGACCTTGACGACATCAAGGTGGAAAAGAAGGCAGGTGGCTCGATGCGCGACACCAAACTCATCAAGGGCATAGTCCTTGACAAGGAAGTCGTGCACGCAGGCATGCCAAAGAGGATCGAAAAAGCCAAGATTGCGCTGATCAACTCGGCGCTTGAAATCGAAAAGACGGAAATGAGCGCGGAAATCAGGATCTCTGACCCGCAGCAGATGCAGATGTTTTTGGAAGAAGAAAACCGCATGCTAAAGTCAATGTCTGACAAGCTAAAGTCATCTGGCGCAAACGTTGTTCTGTGCCAGAAGGGCATCGACGACATTGCCCAGCACTACCTGTCCAAGGCAGGCATACTTGCGGTAAGGCGCGTCAAAGAATCAGACATGACCAAGATGGC
>JAJPDY010000122.1 GCA_023252395.1 Nitrososphaera sp.
GGAAAGTCCGATTCCTGCACTCTGATGAACTTGACTTTCTCAGGATCTAGACCTGCCGTCTTGCAAAGGTAGTCCTTGCTCAAGATTGTGGCGCTCATGAAAAGCGACACCGACCCCTTGTCAAGTATCGAGTCAAAGTAGCCAGAGATATCAAGTGGCGTAAGTGTCACCCTTGCAAGCTGGTTGGTTGACTGGTCGCGCTGGATGCCAGATACGATCCAGTTCTTTTTGTTTGCCTTCATGTCGTCAATCACCGCGGCCAGGCTCTTTTCGCGCTCTAGCGCGTCGATAAGGTTCTTTTCGGTGTACGGCTCGACGCTTACCCTCTGGTTGCTCCGCTCGATTATGCCTTCTGCCTTTTCTGCAAAGTCAAACAGCTTTTCTTTAAGCTGGATGCAAAACTCTGTCCATGTTTCAATGTCATCGACATTTCTCTCAGGCATTTCCATCCTTATGAAGCGGAGAGAATTCCTGTTAATGGTAAAGCTCCTAAAGTCTCCAACCTCTGATTCCAGCTGGTGAGCTTCGTCAAGCACAAGCAGGTTGCGCTTTTGGGAGGAGCCAGCGTAGAAAATGTCAGAGAGGAAGTATCTATAGTTGTAGACAGTGTGGCTTGCGTTCACCCCTATCCACTTTTGGTGGTAATAGTGGCACGGCTTCCACTCTAGCTCTACAATCTTTGATTGAGACTTTAGCTTGTCGACGTACTTGCGTTCTGCAAACGGGTCAATCCTGACAAGCTCCTGTCCGGTGCCCTTGCCTTCCACCTTGTAGTCCATCAGCCTTGTCTTGTACACGCAGTCGTACGAGTCGTCCTTGACGCACGGGCCATAGTCGCAGCTCTCGTCAAGGCCCATGTCATCTTTTACGATGCATGGAAAGTTGCCCCTTCCCTTGACTTCGACTACAAACGGAAAGTCTCGCCGGTACTGGCTCTGCAGATCCTTGGTTGCGGTGCAGATGTGCGAGCTTCCAAGGTAGCGGGCAAGCGCTATGGCGACAGGAGTCTTGCCAAAGCCTGTCGGCGCTTCAAGGAAGATGCACTTGTAGCCGGACTTGAGCGCCGCCTCCATCTCGACAAGCACGCTCTTTTGCTTTTCGCGAATGTTTGAAAACGGAAAATGAGCAAGTATCGACATCAATTACCACCTGTAAGCAACAATGCGGAGTCACTTAACTGCCCGCACTTTTTAAGGTTGGGTCGTCTCATAGAGCAGGCAGCGCACATACCCTGTTTCAGTTTGAAATTCCTGCGGGTCTTGTTTCTTGCAGGCGTCCATTGCATGCGGGCAGCGCGCGTAGAACCTGCAGCCTGGCGGCAGGTCAAGCAGGCTTGGCGGCGTGCCCTTGACAAAATGTATCTTTTTCTCTTTCGATCGCAGCCTTGGCACCGCAGCAATTAGGGCTTGGGTGTAAGGATGCTTGGGGCTCTTGTAGATCTCGCTGGCAGACCCAACTTCTACAAGCTGGCCGGCGTACATTATCCCTATCTTGTCTGCTAACTGGGACACAAGCGCCAGATCGTGGGTTATCAGGATGATTGTTATGCCTTTTTCCTTGCGCAACTTTTTGAGTAGATTGATTATCTGCGACTGGACAAGCACGTCAAGCGCCGTCGTCGGCTCGTCAGCTATCAGCAACTCTGGCTCTAGCATGAGTGCCATTGCAATTACTACGCGCTGCTTCATGCCGCCAGAGAGCTCGTGCGGGTATCTCTTTGCAACCGACGGATCGAGCCCGACTTGGCGTAGAGATTCTGCTATCTTTTCTTCAATGTTGCCATTGTAATGGTGCTCCTTCAAGACTTCCCTGAGCTGGCTTGCCACCGTGTAGACCGGGTCAAGGGCGTTCATTGCCCCCTGAAACACCATCGCGATCTTTTTCCATCTTACCTTGCTGTTAAATTCTGATGCGGGCATTTTCAGCATGTCGGCATCGCCAAGGATTACGCTGCCGCCTGCTGTCCTGCCTGGCGGCTGCATGGAGCGCATTAGGGCCGCTCCAAGCGTGCTCTTGCCACAGGCCGATTCGCCCACAATTCCCAGTGATTCGTCGCCAGACAACTGGAAGTTGATCCCGTCAACGGCCTTGACAGTGCCCTTTTCAGTGAAATAATAAGCCTTGAGCCCAGACACTGCAAGTTTCGGCTTTGCTGGCAACCAAGAGGACATCCTTTGCGTATTATAATAGGATTCTGCCACAAAACGA
Organism: Nitrososphaera sp.; assembly: GCA_023252395.1. GTDB lineage: Archaea > Thermoproteota > Nitrososphaeria > Nitrososphaerales > Nitrososphaeraceae > Nitrososphaera. The sequence continues at coordinate 2,209 of JAJPDY010000122.1, forward strand.
CAGCGTTATTAACTTACGGGCTCTTGTACCGGCATTGGAATGCCGACACTGCCGCCACATAATGTTCATTTCTAAAAGAACAGACAGGGCGTCCGGCGAAGAAGCCATGATATACAAATGCACCTTTTGCGGGCTGGAGTATGCAGAGCCCCGGCCCAATTCGCAGATAAAGCGGGATTGAAAGCCCCGGCAATGATTCGATTATAAATCCCTTCATATTGTATATTGCAAGTTTATAGTCAGTGATACATTGATTGAAGTCTCCGATCTGCTCTTTTGACGCCAAGTCCGGCGTTCTCTGCTCCAAATGCGAGGCAAAACTCCAGTCCGGCGGAATCACACAAGATGACGTGGACGCCTCGATAAAGCTGACAAAGATAGCGGACCGCAACTCGGACATTAACAAGTTCACTCTTGCACGCGGCTCCCGTGTAGACGAGGATTTTGTGCTTGTGCTCCGAAGCCCGGATGTCAGCACGCTACGCAGCAACTCTTCCCTTGCCGACAAGATCGAAAGCGAGTTTGGGCAAAAGGTCTGGTTTGTCGAGTCGGAAGCGTCTGACAGGCGCTTTGTCGAAAACCTGCTGCATCCCGTAAAGGTGTCGTCTGTCAACCAGTTCTGGCTCCCCGATGGCGCCAAGCTCACAAAGGTGGTTGCGGCAGGAAGCACCCAAAAACCGCGGGTTAATATAGAAAAGATTCAAAAGATTGCCAAGGCTGTTAGGAGCATTGAATTGCTCGTTGAATTTGAGCAAAAGTAGATGAAGAATAATGGTGGAAATCAAAAGGACGCATTACGCACGCCAGCTTGACGACACACTGATTGGTCAGCAGGTGCGTGTGGGAGGCTGGATAGAAGATGTCCGCGACATTGGAAAACTTGCATTTGTTACCATCCGAGATGTCACAGGCGCATGCCAACTGATAGTCACTGGCAGCGACAACGTGCAGGCTGCAGTGCAGGTGCCAAGACAGAGCGCGGTGGTCATTGCCGGCACAGTGCAAAAGAGCAAGGCAAAGGACTTTCCAGTCGAGATCAAGGTAACTGAATTTACCATTCTTACAAGGGCAGCCAGTCAGCTGCCGATAGACCCGACGGGGCGGGTAGAATCTGCAGTGGACAAGAGGCTTGACGCCAGGGCGCTTGACCTTCGAACCCAAAAGGTGGCGGCAATTTTCAAGCTGCGCTCGGCCGGTCTTCAAGTCATAAGGGACACGTTGCATTCAGAAGGGTTCCTTGAGGTAAATACGCCCAAGATAATTGGCAGCGCAAGCGAAGGCGGGGCCAACCTGTTTGGGTTTGACTACTTTGGCAAAAGGAAGGCATACCTTGCGCAGAGCCCGCAATTGTACAAAGAACAGCTGACGCTCGGTCTTGACAGGGTGTTTGAAATCGGGCCATATTTCAGGGCGGAAAACTCGCACACTGTCAGACACCTGACAGAATTTACCAGCGTTGACATTGAAGCGGCGTTCCTTGACTATGAAGACGTGATGGACATTGTCGAGCAAGTCGTAAGAAATGTTGCAACAGAATTTCAAGAAAAGCATAAAAATGATCTGCAAGCGGCAGGCGCAAAAGAGATGCCTGTTTCAAAGATCGACAGGCTGACCTACGAGCAGTGCCTTGAAGAGCTTGCCAAGGAAGGTGAGAAGTTGCAGTTCGGAGACGACCTGTCGGATGCTGCGCTCCGCAAGCTCGGAGAAATACACAGCGGCTTTTACTTTATCATGGACTGGCCGCTCAAGCTCAAACCGTTCTATATCCACGAAAAAGAAGATAACCCAAAGCTGTCAAAGTCGTTTGACCTGCAGTACGGCTACCTAGAGCTTGTCTCTGGCGGGCGCAGGCTGCACGACCCTGAAAAATTGAAAAGCCGCCTTGCAGAGCAGGGCCTGAATCCTGCCAGTTTTTCAGAGCATCTCAAAGCGTTTGACTGGGGAATGCCTCCACACTCTGGATGGGGTCTTGGCTATGACAGGCTCATGATGGTGCTGACGGGATCGCAAAATGTGCGCGACGTCGTTCTGTATCCGAGAGACACAGACAGGCTCACTCCGTAATCTTTACAGCGACTTCCCTTA
>JAJPDY010000007.1 GCA_023252395.1 Nitrososphaera sp.
CGCCCGCGGATGTCATCTAACTAGCAGACCTCCCGGACCAAGTACGCCGCCATATATTAGTGCAAGGGCGACGAATATGTTGATGAACGCAAGCACGATCAGCTTGTACCAGCCTGTGTGAAGCAGTATGTCTATCCTGATTCTGGGGCTTATGCCTCTTGGCAGGAGCATCAGCATTATCACGCCAAATACCTTGAGTGTGAACCAGAATATGGCATCCATCGTGGTGTGGTTGTAGACCTGGACGCCAGTGTAGCCAGGTATCAGCTCTACCGGGAATATTGCAGGGCCGGCCCAGCCGCCAAGGAACAGAATAACAAAGAGCGCCGCCAGCGCGTACGTCTTGACATATGACCCTAATTGGAGGAGGCCATATATCATGCCGGACGTTTCAGTCAGCCATCCGGCCACGATTTCAGACTCTGCTTCTGGCAGGTCGAACGGAATCCTTTCAAGCTCTGCAAGCGAAGAGATGTAGAACACGAACGCGCTTATCGGGGCAAAAAAGATGAACCAGTATGAAGTGATCTGCGAGTTGACGATGCCTGTGAGGTTGAGGGTGCCAGACAGGATCACTATAGAGAGCGCAGACAGTATGAACGGGATTTCAAAGGCGATCATTTGGTGCAAGGCACGCAAGCCTCCAATGAACGGGTACTTGCTGTTGCTTGCCCACGAGAACAGCAATGCAATAAGCGGGAAGAACCCGAGGATTGCAAAGACCGCCAGCAGACCTACGTCGACGTCGGCTACGACCCATGTAGGCGCCGCAGGTATGAGCGCGACTACAGCCGCGGCTGCCGCGACAAACGCTATTGGAGCAGCCCAGAACAGGGGCTTGTCCGCGCCGGATGGCACGATTATCTCCTTGGCTATTAGCTTCAGGCCGTCTGCGATCAGCTGCAAGATGCCTTCGATCTTGCCAGCGTAAAGCGGGCCAACCCTCAGCTGCATCTTTGCAAGGAACTTGCGCTCTATGAATATAGTCGCTGCAGCTATTATGGCAGCGTAGCTAAAGCCGGGGAACGTGGTGATCCTAAAGAGGTCTGTGTGTATCAGGAATTTTATTATCGGCAGCGTGCGCGTGGGATCGACCATCATCGTCAGGAAGAGATATGGAGTCAGCACCTCGCCGTTGACTGGCGGTAATGGAACATAGAATAGCACGATAAAGATGAGCGGGAGGCCCACCAGCGCGATTATGATAAGTATCCAAAAGATGAGCCAGATCAGGCTGCCGACAAATTCGCCAAAGCGGAAGTTCTGAGGATATGTCGCCATTACCTGTCAGCCTCCACGGGCCAGTAGTTAAGTGACCAGTATACAGATGGCATGTCTGCGAGCTTTTGGCCGACCAGCAGGAACGGCAGCGCAAGCATGTTGCGGAACGAGCCTACCGATATTTTCACTCTGTATGGCTTGGGCGTTCCATCGCTAATTATGTGATAGCCTAATGCTCCCCTGCCAGACTCGACCCGGCGGTAAGCTTCGCCTGGCGGCCCCTTCGGGTTTGGCTGGAGCTTTGCGCGGACTTCGCCTGACTGCGGCATCTTGTCCAAAAGCTGGCGTATGATGTTGCACGACTCTTTCATGTCAAGAAACGGCACGTAGGACCTTGCAAACGAGTCGCCGGTTTTCATGTATTGGACCTTGAAGTCAATTTCGTTGTAAATGTCATAGGGCTCTGCCTTGCGTATGTCGTACGGGACGCCAGACGCGCGAAGCACGGAGCCTGCCACTCCAAGTTTTATCGCGTCTTCCTTTGTCAATACGCCTACGCCTTCTGTCCTCTGCCTGAAAAGTGGCATGTTATAGAAAATGTCCTCGTATTCCTTGAGGCGCTTCTCGAAATACTTTACCTGCCTCAGGCATCTGTCCTTAAAGCCGTCAGGCATGTCGTTTCTCACGCCGCCTGGAATGTTGAAGGCATGCGTCACCCTTGCGCCTGTAAGCGCTTCAAGCAAGTCGATAAAGAGTTCCCTGTCGCCTGTCGGCCACATGAACATTGTAGAGTGGCCGAGGAATATGCCATAGATTGCCAGCCAGTAGAGGGTGTAGACTTGGCGGTTCAGCTCTGAAGCAATGGCGCGGATGTACTGGCCGCGCCTTGGCACTTCAATGCCGACAAGCTCTTCAACTGCAAGGCTGTAGGAATAAGTGATATTCGTAGAATCATGAATTACCGGACGCTCCAAGTGCGGGATGTTCTGGATAAAGTTGCGGTACTCTGACATCTTCTCCTCTCCGCGGTGCACGTAGCCGGGGTCAGGGTCGCAGTAGACGATGTAGTCGCCGTCGACTTTGATGGTAAACCGAAAGTGGCCAGAACCAGGATGCTGCGGGCCGACGCTGAGCGTCATGAGCCGGTCTTCTTCGGACTCTTTTACTATCTGGAGTCCCAGCCTCTTTGATTCCTCAAACTTTTCATCTAGGCTTGTCATTTTATCTACCCTTTATCCTAAAGTCTTTCCTGAGCGGCGGGATGTCTGCCCAGTCCTCTGGCAACAGGAACCTCTCATTTCTTGGGTGCCCCTCAAAGTAAACTCCAAGCATTTCAAATGTCTCCCGCTCGTGGTATTCGACACTCTTGTAGACGTTAATTAATGTTGGGAGTTTGGGGTCGTCTCTGTTGGTTCTTGTGGTAAGCGAAAGAACGTGCGCGCCAAGGTCTTCGCGCGAATACGAGCCAAGGTGGTAAGTCACTTCGATCTGGCCATCCTTTGGATAATCAGTGCCAGTCACTGATTCGGCATGGTCAAGTCCCATGCTGTCGCGGAGAAATGTCGCGACTTCAGTGATATCATGTGGCTCAACTTGGATCTTGATCCTGCGCGGCCTGATGAAAACTGTCTTTATCGAGTCGCCAAACTTTTTCTTTATTTCGTCAACAAGCCCCTTTTCAAATGCGGGAGGCTCTGGCTCTTTCTTTGGTGGAGGCGCTGCGGCTGCAGGCTTGGCAGCCGGCGCGGGCGGCTTTGCCGCGGCTGGGGTTGTTGGCTTTGCAGCTGGCGCTGTGGTTTTAGCGGTAGAAGGTTTCGTCGGAGCAGCTGCAGGCTTTTTTGGCTCTTCCTTATTATCACTCATGCTACTTTATCTTTGACCTTTTGATCTTTTCCTGCAGTAGCATAGTGCCTTGGATCAATGTTTCAGGTCGGGGAGGGCAGCCAGGTACGTATACGTCGACTGGAACAATGCTGTCGACGCCCGGCAGGACGTTGTACGAGTCGATGTAAAGCCCGCCTGTAATCGCGCATGCACCCATTGCAATTACATACTTTGGCTCTGGCATCTGGTCATAGACCATCCTTAGCCTTGGGGCCATCTTCCTTGTGACAGTCCCCTGCACCACGATAAGGTCGCACTGGCGGAGCGAGCCGAACGCTTCAATTATGCCAAACCGCTCTACGTCGTATCTTGGCCCAGAAGCAGCTCCAAACTCTACACTGCAGCACGCCGTTTCAAGGTGCACAGGCCACAGCGACCAGATCCTTCCCCAGTTGATTGCATAGCCTAGTGGAGCGTCAAGTGCCTTTACAAGCACGTCTGAAAGCTTGCTCACATAGACGTTGAAAGTTGTGGGGCTGACTAGTTCTTTTTTCACTGGTGCTGTTCCTCCTTGCTGTTTTTTCCGCAATATGCATATTTAACGCTTGTCAGTGAAATCACCAAATTCCCTTCCTCCCTGCAAGATACAGCGCGTACCCCATGGCCGCGAACATTATCCCGAGGAACCCAATGATCGGAAGGGTTGCGGTTCTCGGGATTGAAAATAGCGCGGTTCCCCACGCATACAGAAAGATCGACATGACGTCAAAGACCACGAACATCAGGATGTAAGCGTAATACTGCATCATGAAATGAGACCTGCCCTCGCCGGACGGCATCTGTCCACACTCCATCGGCAAAAACTTTACAGGGTTGTACCGGCGTCTTGGCGAAACAAGCCTTGACAACACAAGCGCGGGCACCGCAGCTACAAGGCCGAAACCAAGCATATAGAGAATTGGCGCAAAGTCCGCGGCGGTTTCTCCAGCCAAGGCAAGACTTGCTGGTTTTTGAAAGGTATAAAAACCTAACGAGCTGGGCGCGATTATTTCAATCAGCTTTTCAGGATCATGTTGAATAATTGCCGCGCCGCCAGCTTTGGGTGATGCAGCGCAAGCTTCATCATCTTGCCCGCAGTGAAATCGGCCTTGATAAAGTCAAGGAATTCGTCTACTGTCATATCCCGGAGAATTTCGATCTCTTTGTCCCATTCTTCGTCAGAAAGTAAAAGCCAGCGAGTCTGCACCTTGAGAGCAGACGCTATCTTTGATTCTACCTTGCTTTTCCAGGTTTTTTCATACTCTGCCAGCGATTCCCTGCTTGCGTTGCGTGCGAGCGAATTGGCTCCCACCTGCCCGGCAAGCCGGCCAAACTCTATCGCGTAGCGTATGCCTTCCAGCACGAGCGGGTTTGACTGACCTGCAGAGTCGCCTACCATCAAAAGCCCGTCTGCAATGCTATTCTGCCGGACTCCCTCGTTTGGTATGAACCCATAGTGCAGTTCTATAGGCTGTATCTTGCCAAGCGCGCCAAGCGGCTTTAGCCTTTTTTCCATCATGGCGTTAAGCAGGTCAAGCGGGTCTGCACTTGACTCTGGCCTGCCTATTCCAACCCCGATCCTGACTCTGTTTTTTGACAGCGGGAATATCCAGGCATAGCCGGCTTTCGAATACTGCTGTCCAACCATCAAAACCCAAGTCGCGCTGTCAGCATCATCGCAATAGCACTCGTATTCTGCGCCTACGCCGTAGCGCCTCCATTCGCCAGCGGTGCCTGCCCTGCGTGCGACAGAAGTGCTAAAGCCACTTGCATCAATCACCAGAGTTGAGCGCACGGTCAAGTCGCCCTTTGGAGTGCTTGCCTTGACGCCAGCCACTCTGTCGCCTTCTTTCACTACATTGATGACGTTGCTCTTGACCATTATCTCCGCGCTGGCCTCGGCTGCAAGAAATGCAAGATATTGATACATTCCTCTCACATCAAGCACGCACGACCGGGGCTCGCTCCCGCGGATCATGATGTCGTTTGAAGGCGACACAAAGCGGTAGTTCTGTACCGGGTTGTAATACTTGTCAGGTATGCCAAGCCTGTCCATTGCATCTATCCAAGTCACACCGCTTGTCCTGACACTGTGGGCAATGGCTTCGTCTTTTTCAAGCAGGATGACTTTTGCCCCTGCTTTGGCAGCAGAATAAGCTGCAGAGAGACCAGCAGGGCCGCCGCCGACAACTGCGATGTCATATTTTTCTTCCATTTTCTTAGCCTGCCGTGAACGAGATGTTGTCAAACCTCATGTGGGGAAGTATCGAGTCATAGATTATCTTGCGCTCTTTGGATACACCGCTCAGGCGCTTTAATGCGTCAAAGACGTTGCCGGCGACCATTACCTCCTTTACTGCGTGCTGCACTTGTCCATTTTTAACGAGCCTTCCCCCCTTGACCACACCTGAAAAGTCGCCGTTCACCGGGTTGACGTTGCCTGAAAACCTGCTTATTATTATGCCGCTTTTCATCTCGGATATCAGCGCGTCGAGGCTTGTCCTGCCCTGCTTTATCACGACGTTGGTGGTCGAGACTGAAGGCGGCGAGCCGGTAGAGCCGCTTGCGTTGCCGGTGCTCTTCACGCCGCCCTTTTTTGCGGTATAGGTGTTGTAGAGGAATTTCTTGAGCATGCCCTTTTCCACCACCACATTTCGCCTGTGAGGCACCCCTTCCCTGTCAAAGCTTGACGCGCCGAGCGCTTCCGTGTTTGTCGCGTCGTCTTCGACTGTCAACAGGTTTGACGCTACCACCTTGCCAAGCTTGTTTGCAAAGTAGCTTGACTTTTTCTGAACAGCATCTGAATTGACTGAATGCGAAAGCACTTCTTCCACAAGCTCGTGCACAGCTGACGGAGTCAGTAGCATTTCCCCACGAAAGCTCTCTATCTTGCGCGGGCCTAGCGAGTTTACCACTGTCTCCGCAAACTCTGTCGCGGTGCTCTGGACGTCAATGTCTTTTACATGATGTGTGGCACCGACTTGGAAGTCAAAGCTGGAAACGTCAGCACCTGAAATTGCCATCCCCATTATGGACCATGAAAAGGCGCTCACTTTTTCAGTGAGGTACAGACCATTAGAGTTGGCAAGCGAATGGGTCATGATGTTGCCGGCGAAACTTCCGCTGTCGATGCTCACCCTCTTGTCGTACGACTTGGCGCTCTTTAGCATCTCTGCCGCCATTTTTGCGGCATCTGATGCTTCAAATGATTCGGACTTTTTATCGTATATGCCCCGAAGCATGTTCACCTTTGACTTGCTTGGAAGAGAATTGTACTTGTCCCTTGGGCTCACCCGGGCAACTTTGATCGCCATTGCTACCGCATGTTTTATTTCGTCTTTTACAAGTCGGTTGACAGAGTAAAAGCCAAGCGAGCCATTAAGCAGCACCCTGATGCCAATAGAGCTTGATGACTGCGACTTTGCCTGCTTTAAGTCGCTGTTTTCAATAAAGACCTCTGACTCGCGGATGTCTGCCGCATAGGCTTCGCAGTCGCTTGCCCCTTGGGCCTCTGCTTCCTTTATTGCATAGCGCAAAAGGTCCTGCATCACTGCATGCCTCCAATCACTGCCGTGCACCTGACGTACGGCCCACCGCCGTCCACCTTTGCCGGCTGGTACTTGCCGCAGTACCCTGTGCCAATGTCGTACTGAAACCTGTCGCCCACCATGTCTACTGACTGCAACACTTCAAAGGCGTTGCCGGAGATGCTCGCACCCCGCATCAGCTCCTTTATCTCGCCATTTTCAATCAGGTATGCTTCTTCTGCGCCGAACATGAATTCGCCGTTGGCGTCTGCTTGGCCGTTCCTAGCGCCCTTTACAAGGTAGCCGTGGCGCGTTTCTTTTATCATGTCGTCCAGCTTGTCAGAGCGCGGCTCGACGAAAGTGTTGCGCATCCGAATCAATGGCTCGTCATTGTATTGAAAAGCCCGGGCATTTCCGGTGGAAGCCGTGCCAAAAGCATGAGCAGACTCGCGGTTATGCAAGAACGACTTTAGTATGCCATTTTCGATTATGGCTGTCCGCTCTGCCGCCACGCCTTCGTCGTCAACCAAGATAGTGCCGCCGGCATTGTTTGCAATTTCGGACCTGCCGCTGTCGACAAGCGTGACAAGATCGCTTGCCACTTTCATGCCAATCTTGTCTTTCACGACAGAGCCAGAGAGTACAAAGTCGGCTTCAACGGTGTGGCCGATAGCCTCATGAGAAAGCAGGCCCACCATTCCCGGGTCAAGGATGATTGTTGTTTTCTCACCCTTTGCATAATCTGCCTTTAGCAATTTTGCCGCCCTTGCCGCAGCGGTAGTCGCGTATTCTACAGGGCTTTTCCTAAACAAATCATTCCAGCCGCCGGTGACTCCGATCCCTTCGTGGGCAGTAGCGCTCTGGCCGCCACTTTTAGCAATGGCAGTTACGCCAAACTCGGGCTTTGAATCGTATATCTCGACTTCAGCCCCGTCGCTGTTGACTATAGCCTTGTGATCCAGAATTTCGCGATAGATGCATGACGCGGTCTTGATCATGCCAGAATGCCGGCGCGCAGCCTTTTCTGCCTCCCTTGTAACTTGTACCTTTTTCTCGATGTCAATGTCTGACAGGCTGCCGTTTGCCCCCATCCGAAAGATGCCCCTTACCATCTTGGACTCTGCCAGTCCCTTGACCTTGTTCTTCTTGCTCTTTGCAAGCACGCGAGCAGCCGAAACAGCACGGGTCAGCGATTCTGCAAGTGCGCTTTTTGACATGTTGTTTGTGCTGCTAAAGCCCCAGCAGCCATCCACCAGAACGCGGATCCCGCAGCCGGCGTTTTCCACCACGCGGATCCTGTCAAGGCTGCCATTGACAAAGCTGACATCTGTCATGAACCTCGACTGGTAGCGCGCCTCGATGTAGCTTGTACCTTTAGAATATGAGACAAGCGAGCGCAGGCTGTCAACCATGTGGCCGTCTTCAGCAGGCATTGATACAACCATGCGCGGTTTGCTGTAAATTATATGTTTATTCGAGCCAGGTAGTTTTTCCCGGCTTTTTTATCTGCAGGTGGGCAAAGTTGCTGTTTTTCACAGCGCCGTGCCAGTGCCACATGTACGCAGGCACGCAGACAAAATCCCCCTCGCTCAGGTAATGCACTTCGTCCATCTTGACGGTCGCAGTAGTATCATTGTCCATCCTGACTCCTGTCTGCAGGACGACTATGCCTTTGCCTTCAGTGGCAACGAGCACCTGGTCGGTCTCGTGATAATGAAGCTTTGTCCTTGCGCCGTCGGTAAATGTAACCAGAAATGTCTCGACTTCTTTTGTGTGGGAGTCTGTCACCATCTTTTTTATCTCTACCTTTCCTTCAAAATACTTTAGCATAGACGAGTCAGCCGGCACGTCTTTGATGTTTGCCTTTTGCATCAGTGCCTAGAGCGTTTCTGCAGCATCTTTAACGTTTCCTAAATGTCCACCGACTGGCCATTTGTGTACCTGCTGTCAAATACCATGTCCACGATTTTTGCTGCAACTTGTTCCGGCTTGAGCATCCTGCTCTTGTTTTGCCGGTAGTATTCAGGATCAACCTCCTGCATTTTTGTAGCGACTTCTCCGGGGCATATCGCCATGACGCGGATTCCGCGGTTGGCAACTTCCCACGCAAGGCTTTCTGTCAGCCCTATCATGCCAAACTTGCTTGCACAGTATGCTGTCAGGTTCTCAAAACCGGTCTTGCCGGCCCCTGAGCTGACATTGATTATTGTTCCAGCCTTCATGTGCGGCAGGACCGCTTTTGAGCACAAAAACGCGCTCTTCAAGTTTGAGTCAAGCGTTTCGTCCCACTCTTTTTCAGAAGTGTCTATCAATTGTTTTACAAAAAATATTCCTGCGTTGTTTACCAAGATGTCTATTCCGCCAAACCTATCAACAGCCTTTTTGACTAGATTGTCGACTTGTAAAGAAATGCTGACATCGCACTTTACTCCAAGTACGCCATCATGCATAGGCTTGATTGCATTTACAGTATCGTCAATTTCACTCTGCGTTCTAGAGCACACTATAACGTTTACGCCCTTTTTTGCAAGCAGGATTGCAGTCTCTCTGCCTATCCCTCTGCCGCTTCCAGTCACTATGGCAGTAGTCATTCAATTATCAAGCGCCGCCTGTCTTAAAATGCGTTGATGGCGTGCCAGCAACAACATTCTTTTCTTGTGCAGTTTGGGCAGTCTTGCGGCGACTTGCTTTCCCTGCATTCCTGCGGCATGCAGCCGCAGTCTGCGCACTTTATCATATGACAAAACAGACGCTCAAGCGATAAAAATCTAACAGTTATATCCTGTCTTTTCCTTTGCAAGATGCAGAAATGGACATTATCCCGGCAGCTCCGGCCCCGGAATTCAAGGAAATTACAGGATGGGCCAACTCAAAGCCGCTTTCAATCAAGGAACTCAAGGGAAAAGTGGTGTTGCTGGACTGCTGGACATATACCTGCATCTTTTGCCTTCGCACGATCCCAATAATGAAGCGGCTCCAGCAAAAATATGGCAAGTACGGCCTGCAGGTGATCCAGGCACATTCTGCAGAGTACCATTTCGCCACCAATCACGATAACATAAAGCGCGCCCTTGCGCGCTATAACGTCAACGACACTCCAGTGGCGTTTGACACGGCCAACAAAACATGGGAAGCCTACGGCGACATGTACTGGCCAAAGCACGTCATGATAGACAGCGCGGGCTTTGTGCGCTACGAGCACGCCGGCTACGGAGGCATCGGCGATTTTGAAGACATTGTAGTTGAATTGCTTGAAGAAGCAGGAAACAAGCCGGCAGAAGAAAAAGAGCAGGATAACCCGCAGGACGAGATCTATGACACGTACGGCATGCACTTTTACGGGATGGCGCCAGAGATATGCGTCGGCTACTCACGCATGAGGCGCTTTGGCAACAACCAGACGCTCAAGCCTGACGAGGCAAACATCATAGTCGACCCCGGCTCGCATGACGTCAATGTCCCGTACATCCGGGGCAAGTGGGTTTGGCAGCGCGAAGGCGTGCAGTACGCGCCCGGCGGCAAGGAGCAAAACCCGGCGGTGATAATGAACTACAACTCTGCAAAGAGGGTGCACGGCATAATGGGCACGTCTGACGGCAAGCCGGGCAGAATAGAGATCAAGCTTGACGGTAACTATTTGACAAAGGAGCAGCTTGGCAGGGACGCAAGGCTTGAGGGCAATGTCAGCGTAGCAGACATCCAGTGGCCTTTCATGCACAACTTGGTCAAGGCAGACAAGCCAGAGATGCATGAAATAGAGATAATACCGCGCTCGGACAATTTCGTGTTCTACACTTTTGTCTTTGGGTAAGTCTTTTATTTCTGCCCCACTAGCTTTTTCCCATAATGGAAGAGGAAAAGCAAGTAGAGCTTGAAGGCAAGGCTGCGCCTGACTTTACAATGAAAGACAAGGACGGCAAGGCCACCAAGCTGTCGGAACTGCGAGGCAAAAAAGATGTCGTGATCTATTTCTACCCAAAAGATTTCACTCCTGGCTGCACAATGGAAGCCACTGAATTTTCCCGCGACTACAAAAAGTTCAGAGACGCAGGCATCGAGATAGTTGGCATATCGCCGGACGACGAAGAGTCGCACCAGAAATTCCGCGATAAAATGGGCATGCCCTACCCGCTAGTGGCCGACACTGACAAAGAGGTGTCGAAAAAGTACGGAGTCTACGGCCTGAAAAGCTTTATGGGCAGGGAGTACATGGGAGTCAACCGATCAACATTTCTTGTTGACAAGGACGGCAAAGTGGTCAAGGTATTCAAGAAAGTCAAGCCGGCAGGCCACAGCAAGGAAGTGCTCGAAGCACTCAGGGGCTAGGGCCTCTTGTCAAACGCGTAAAAGTCAGACATTGGGTCTATCCTTCGGTTGTTCATCACGAGCCCAATGAGCGACCTTATCTCTTCGCAGCACTCTATGAACCTCATGCCCTTTTCTGTGGTGCGAAAGATGTTGTTGCCGTCTATGTCAGTCGCCCTTTCCAGCAGGTTGTGCGCCAGAAGTGCTGAAAAATAGTTCTCTACCTGTGTGCTGCTGATGTTTGCCTTGTACAGTATGTGCGTCTTTTTAGCCCCCCCACCCATCGCAGATACGAGAATATCGTAAACGATGTCAACTTTGCTTCTGTGCCGCTCGATTCGGTTGCGCGGCTCATAATATGTATCCATTATACACCAAAATCGGGTAGAGTTTGTTTACTTAAGAGATCTACGCAATAAGATTCTGTACATCCCCTCTACTTTGAATATGACTCGACCAGCTCTGAGAGGTGCTGCAGAATTCGCATGTGGTGCTCCTCGTCTACGCTTATGCTCTTTAGCAGGGCCGCGGTTTCAGAGTCGTCAGACATTTCAGCACATTCAAGCAGGGTGTCACGCGAGTCCTTTTCGTCCTCTATGGATTCTTGGATTCCCTTCTTTGTCAGGCTCGCACTGCCGGTGGCTCCTTCGATTCCTGCCATTATCCGGGAGATGTATTCGATGTGGCGCAGGCCGTCTGAAAGCAGGGTATGGAGATAGCTGCGCACAAGGTCATTCTCAACCGTGGTCAGCACCGACATGTAGTGCATCAGCTCCTTTATCTCGGCATCATGCTGTTCTTTTAACAGAGAATAGAGCTTTTGCTTCCTTTCTAGGTGCTTTAGCCGCGAGTCCATCTTTTCATAGTGTGGTCAAGCCACAATAAAAGATTGGCGGCCCAATTGTACATTTAAATAACTTTGCCGGCACTTTTCAAATGCTTGGCGTCAATACAGAGCATTTGCGACTGCCCCTGCCACAAGAAATACGGCGACAAGTCGATTTGTGGCAAGTGCGTTGATAGGCACAAGGCTTCTCCGTACTACAACATTTTGAAAAAGTTTGACTAGTGCGACAGTACCTGCGTAGGACTATTTCTTGTGTGTCAATTTGTCCGGGTCAGGTAGCCAAGGGTAAGGTGAATGAGAATGCAGAACCTTTGTCGTCTGAGTTGTTTTCGGCCGACATTTTTCCACCATGGGCGCGTATGATGCTGTCTGATATGTAAAGCCCAAGCCCTGTGCCTTTCTCTGATTTTGAAGCAAATTTCTGAAATAGCCGTGGCATTATTTCCGGATCTATGCCAGAGCCTGTATCCCGTATTGTGACTTGCACGAAGCCGTCTTTAACTTCAGTTTTGATAGTTATTTCCCCTTCATGTGTGAATTTCAAGGCGTTGCTAATCAGGTTGGATATCACTTGCTGTATGCGGTCCCTGTCTGCTCGTACCGCTACCTTTTTTGGCTCATACGTGATTTTCACATCTCCTTTTCCACTGCTCCCGCCGGTGAGTCGCGGGTCGTTTCTGTAATCGGTAATGACAGACGAAATGACTTCGTCTAGGTCCATCGCCTGACTGTTCAAGGTAAATGAGCCGCTTTCAATCTTGCTCACATCGAGTATATCCTGTGTCAGCCTCTCAAGCCTTCTCGCGTTTCTAGAGATCATCTTGATGTCTTCTCGGCTGTCTCCAAACTCTGATTCGAGCATTTCAGACATGCCAAGGATTGGCTGGATTGGTGTGCGAAGCTCGTGAGCCGCGATGTTGATGAATTCCTTCTGAAGTTTGTCATGCACCGTCAGCTGCTCATTAGCCTCCCTTAGCTCGGCTGTCCTCTGCGTTATAGTCTTCTCCAGATTTCTGTTCAATTGGAGTATAACGACGGCCGCGGTCACAGCTGAGGCGGCAATGACAGCGATAAGCAGGACAGAGAGGTTTTTCTGGCTGTCAACAAGCGCAGTAACCTCGGCGACTTGTGTGTATGGGGCCATTATGTAAAGCACTCCGAACTCCTTTCCTTGCAACATGATTGGTGCGTAGACAAAGGCTGCTTTGCCGCTGCGTGTGATGTCTTCCGACCCCGCATGTCCTTCTAGCGCAGATTTGAACCCGGAGCTGACTATTCTGCTTGTATCCGATCCAAACGATTGCAGAAAAGATTGAAACTTTACACCAAAGACATTCTTGCCCACGTACTCGCCGTCTTTTGAGTAAAGGATTATCCCGGTGTGATCGAGAACTCCAACTTCACCTTTGAGGTTTGGCGATATCTGGCTCTCCAGATAATTGCCTAAAACGTCGGTCCTGATTGCCGCTGTCACCGTGCCTTTAAACTCGCCATCGATTCCGCTTACGCTTTCAGAATTAGGTTGGCCTGAAGACTCTTTTCCAATTATTGGGTAGGATATGTAAAGCCTGTTCACCCTGTCGTTAGAATCGACAATGCTTGAATAGTAGACGTCATGTGTCGTCCGAGGTTCTGAAAAATAAAGCCTGTAACTCAGGTCCAGTCCCTTGTACTGGTCATAGGCGGTCTGGTTTATGTTGCTTATCCAGACTAATTTGCCGTCCCGGTCGAGCCACATGTAAAAGTCTACAAGGTCTGAAGTAGTAATCTTGGCTTCATTGAAAATCGACTGCGCCCTGCTCAGGTTTCCTTCTTGTACAGAGCGGGCCGCTCCCATCACCTGCACAAGGGATGTAATATCGTTAAGCTTGTTCGCAAGCGAGTTAGACAGATCATGAGCTTGTATCTCCGCGTTTGAGCGGATATCGCTCACGGATATTTGTTCGATCTGCGAGGCAGAGTACTGGGAATACTGGTAGGAAACAAGCGACAGCGAAATTGCAATCACAATAATAGCAGCAATGATGCCAAGACTCCTTCTTGGCGCTCGGCTGGCGCTCAAGGTCTCACCCTCTTTTGCAGATATGCCATGCTACAATCTTTCATGTCGATCATTGCGCTTCGAGCCGCTCGGCCACCTCTATTTTGCCTTCGAGTATTTCATTTGTCAGTTCCCGGAGTCTCTCTTTTGTCTGCTGCGGAACGCTGCTATCCAAGCTATGGAAGGTCGCGATGTAGACAATGCCTTCCCCATCATCTCCCCTTTCTTGCTCAATGCCCGGCCGGAATATCTTGCCGGTAAAGTTGCCGCCCATGACCATCTTTACTGCGCCATCATATGCCTTGTCAACATCAAGAACAAATGACGTCAGTACCGTGCCAGGCGCAAGGCTGTTCTGGTCCTGCACGGCTCCTAGCGCGTAAATCCCGTTTTCCCGGGCTCCCTGTATCACTCCCTGGCCCGACGAGTCTGCCACGTGGAACATAAAGTCCGCGCCTTGCCTGATGAGGGATATTGAAGCCTCCTTTCCTCTTGCAGGGTTGTCCCAGTCGTTAAGATAGGTTCCTGCTACGGTGACGTTGGCGTTTACCGAATGCGCGCCCTGTTTGTACCCTTCGAAAATATTCACGACATTGGGATATTCCTCGCCGCCTACAAAGCCGATATTATTGGTTTTGGTCATCATGCCCGCGAGTGCGCCTAAAAGAAACGAGCCTTCCTGCTGCTGGGGAAATATCGACGCGACGTTGTTTGATTCTACAAGCCCGGTAAAGACCACTATCCTGACCTTTGGATGCTCGCGGCCTACTTGCAGCGCCGGCTCGCCCCACTGGAACCCGTGCGCTATTATCAAGTCGTACCCCGCGTCAGCATACCTGCTCAGCGTCGCCTCAATGTCAGGAATCGCCACATTGTCTTCAGTGGCAACATTGAATCCGTATTTTTGCTCGATGAACTTGGCAGCCTTTAGGCTAGATTCTCCCCAGCCCCTGTCTGAAAAGTTTGCATCGGTCAGGACCGCGAGCCTTATGGTTGACTT
>JAJPDY010000123.1 GCA_023252395.1 Nitrososphaera sp.
GAGTCGTGGTCGCCGTACATCATGATCTCGATGAATTTCTCGCTTGGCGCCGGCTCTCGTATCTTGATTACCGTCCTTGCGCCTTCCCTGTCGACGTATGACTGGTTGTTGTGTATTGTGAGTATCCAGCTAGGCGCCTTGAGCTCGTCATAGCTGTAGACAAGCGGGTTCTTTGAGTCGTGGTTTGACGCGTCGTAATTGAACGCAAAGCTCTCACTTCCCTTGGCCTTGATGACGTCAAAAGCCTGCTCGTTCTGGGCAAAAGCCAGCGCGGGCAGCAAAGCCAGCATCGAAGCCACGGCCACTGCCGCAAGCGTCAGGCGCATGGGCAGATTCTGTCGCTTTAGTAATATATACGACTCGGGCCGCGCCGCTCCTGCACATGACGTATTCCACCTCATGCACAAAGGCAAAGGCAGGTGGAACGGTCGTTCCAAGGGTTCCTGATATAATGGCTACCGAAAGTAATAGGTGGTAGTAGCAGGTTGTATACCACTGCCGGCTCATTGGTAGACAGGAAAACGATAATTGCGTCCTTGCTACTGTTTACCCTGCTCTTGCCGATTGCTTCGGCATATGCAGAAAATTTCACCGTTACTACAAACAAAGACATCTATGCTATAGACGAGAAGGTGATAGTCGTAGGAGTCATCCCCTCGGATGCGCCTGAAGGCTACGCGATCCTAATCCGGGTGACCGGGCCCGATGGAAAGGACTGTACCATCCAAAACGTATTGCCTGCGCAGGACAGCTCATTTGTCTCAAGGCCAATCAAGATTGACGGCTGCGGCCTTGGCGAATACGCAGTGTCGGCATTCTACGCGGACCTAAAGTCCACGTCCACCTTTACAGTATCGAACAGCAGCGAGACAGATGCTGGCAGCAAACTGGAATTGCGCCTGATAAAGAACGTCGTCCTGCAGGCGCAGGAGGCAGTCAATGCGAGGATGCAGGAATTGATAGATGCCAACTATGTCATGCCTGAAGACGTTGCCGACAAGTACAGCAAGGGAGTCTCTGAGACGTCCCTTACTCTGCAGGCGATAGAATTTGGAGACCCTGCAGAAGCAAAAAGGCACGTGATATTTGCCATCAGGGACTTTAGGGAAGTGCTCGACGCGTTTTCATCAGGACGCTTCGCGCTATTTGAGCAGACCGCCCAGCAGGCCGGCGCCAACGACAGCTCTGCAGACAACATTGCTGAAACGTACAACAGGCTGCAGGAATTCTACGACAGGCTCGAAGGCTTGGCTGACAAGAACCATGTGGACAAGGAAAGAGAATTTGCAACTGCCGAGTCACTGCTTGCAAGCTCGCGGCAAATGATTGACAACAGCAACCTAGAGGGCGCAGAGCAGCGCCTCGCGCAGGTGAGCAGGCTGCTTGAAGAGATAAGGGCAGACCTCTTTGAGGGCGAAGATGATCAGAATGAGAAACTCTCCAATCTTACAGCAAACAGCACCGAGTCAAACGAGGAAGCCAGAAGGCTTGCCAACGTGGCTGACAAGTTTGAGCAGAGGGCTATGAATCTGCTCAACGAGACAGGCTCTGACTCGGAGGCTGAAGCAAAGGTCCATGAAGCACTATCGCTTATTGCAACCGCCAGATCGAGCATAGACCAGCAGAACTATGACTCTGCAAGGGAGTCGCTGTCGGCTGCATACAAGGCGCTCAACGAAGCAAGGAGCCTCGTCGAGGACAGCCAGCACGGGGATAACTCAAATGGCAACAGCGGTTCGGGCAACAACGATCATGATAACAGCGGCAAGGGCAACGGTGGCAACAACACCGGAAGCGACAAAGGCGACCAGTAACACTTTTTTCCGTCAGGCAAGTAGTATTTCAGAATTGCAGGCACACTATATTCGCTCGCCGCAGTAAATTCCCACTCCAAAACAAAGTTCCAAACGCCAGCTGGAACGGCCGTTCCAGCGTGCAAATTCCGCCATCCCCCTAATATAACAAGCTGGGCTTTAGCAAATCCATGTCTGAACGCAAGAACAACAGAGGCAAGATCGAGATAATGGCCGATGTGCTGGCCCTCTCCACCGCAGGAATAAAGAAGACACACATCATGTACAGGGCGAACCTGAGCTACGAACAGATCCTCCACTATCTGAACCAGCTCCTGACAAAGGGACTGATCGCCCAAGATGTATCTGATGGCTCGCTTGTGTACAGGACGACGGAGAAGGGAAGGGAATTCCTGATCTGCTACTCTCGCATGACAGAGCTCATAACAGAGTACGAGAAAGTTCCACTGCTCACAACCTGAGCTTCCCCCAAATTTTCAGCCATCGGCCGCCCTTACTTTCTTGTTATCCACAAAAGCACTGCAAGCCCTGCAGATTGCGCAGCGTTTATCGCAAAAAGATATGGAGCAGCCGCATCCACGATGTCTTTTATCGCCGGCCCTGCAGTATACAGGTTTGACCAAAAGATAACTATTACAATATTCTGGACTATGAAAAGCGAGGCAACAAGCACGAGCCCCATAGTAAAGTAGGACTTTATCAGGCGCATGTTCTGGATGTACGTGGCCATTATGCCTCCAAGCAGGCCGATGTTGAGAAGCGCAGCTCCGGCGGCGCCTAGCATAAAGTCCATCTATGCCACCAAGCCCCTGTCCTTGCCTAATTTACTTTTTCCCAATTCTAGCCAATATCTCCTGAAACGAAGAGTAGTTGTTCTCCATGAGGGGCGTCAAAAAGTACGTCGCGCCGTATGAGTCCTTGTTGTCCGTGATGACTAGTCCATTTTCCGATAGGACGCGCAAATGATGTATCACTGTCTTGTAGTCAAGCTCTAGCTCTGACGCTATCTGGTTGGCGTTTGCAGGGTGGGAGTTGATAAGGCCGATTATCTTTGCCCTGTTGACTCCTCCTTTCGTGCTCCCTATCAGGTACCAGAGCACGCGCTTGAAGCGCGGGTCGATGTATCCTCCGCCGCCCGGCCCGCCGGATGCAAAGATGAATGGAATCTGTGAAAATATGCCGGCCAAGCTAGCAAGAACAAACATCTGGGTTGAAAAATTCCCCTTGCCGGTCGATATAAAGTTGTTCATATTTGGGAGAGATTTGGGTGTCAGTTGGGAAAAAATCCTTTATTGCGCGGGCAAATCGATGCACAATGAAATCAATACGCGACGAAAACGGAAAAGTCAAGACCAACGTCTACATCGGCGCGACCATTGTGGCGATGATTGTTGCAATGGTTCCGGCGATTATGGCGCTGAGCGCAGGCAGCACGGCGCAGGCGTTAAGTTCGATGGACAAGCCCTACGTCAAGGTCTTTGCCAAGACCGCCCTTTACGAGCCGGCGGTGGGCAAGACAAACGTGTTTGGTCCCGGCGGGATATTCCCGTTCTTTAACGACACCTTCTCATGCGCCGACAACGTGCTAAACTGCGGCGTTATGGCGGAGGGCTCCACTTTCAAGGGAGTCTTTAGAGAAGCTGGCCAAGAAGGCGACAACAGGTTTATCGCAGAATACACGGTTCCGATCACCTACGGTGACCACCAGACTGCAGGGCACAAGTACAGAGTAGAGCTCGTGGACACGATGTGGAATAATGCTGATTCAAAGCTGACGCCAGCGCCTACAAGGGTACCGGCATTTCTGACAGCAGGAAGCGGCGTGGCGTTTGACCAGATACAGCACGGCCACTCGATGGTCGACAGGGCTGACGCGCCAATGTTCATGAACAGAGTCGCGCTCTACGGTCACGTCAACGTCTACGACATCACGGACGGAGGTCACAAGCTGGTTGCCGAAAAGATATTTGCGCACCTGATGGTCGGGCATGTGATCGACGAAGCCAAGTTCTACAGCGACTTTCAGTTCAACTCGCCACTTCCGCTGGTAGTAGCGCTGTTTGTAGTCAACGTGCCAAGTGGCGTGCAGCTGCCTGGCGGAATAGGCCCGCTGACTCCAGAGCAGGCACAGAGCTTTACACCGACCCCAGATGACCCGTCGCTCAAGAACGCGCCGCCAGCCAACTACCAGCAGCTGTCAGGACAGGGACTGGATGTAAGCGCGCCAATGCCACAGTCAACGGTGTGGCCAGTGGACAACCCGACGCAGCCGGTGTTCTTTACCTTCCTCCTGTTCACGGAGACAAAGGCATTCGACTCGTCTACAAATTACGTGCCGGGCATCAACTAGG
>JAJPDY010000124.1 GCA_023252395.1 Nitrososphaera sp.
CACCAGTGGCAGTTGTCGCAAATGCCGAGGATGACATCTGGAAATTTCTCGCCAGTCATCCGGATCTGCCTTGTGTTTGCGTCCTCGTACGGCATTATGAGAGTTTCAGGACTTTCGTGATTTCTCATAGTACAGCCCGCGAATTAAATCGCATATAATTCAAGCGGAAAAAGATCAGTGGTTCTCTATTGCAAGTTCCAGCTGTCTCTGGTATTCTTCCAAAGCCAGCTCCTCTTCCGTCTTTGCGCGCTTGGCAGTCATTATAGCGTGCGCGGCTTCCTTCTTTGCGGCCATTCTTCCACTATCCCACCAAGTAATCATCTTATAATGCTTTACATGAACCAAAACGCACCATACAATCAAAATTTTTGACAAAAAGCGGTTTTTACGTAAATATTGGACATTTGCGGTCTTTGCCAGAAGCCCTTTGTTGAAATTATTGCATGCTTTTCATGCTGTGTATCCAGCATGGTTTTTATTGCCGAATATTGTTTCGTGATTTTGATTTGTCCGCATCCGAGTACAAACACATCCTTAGAATTGCAGGCAAGGACATTGAGGGTGGCAAGAAATTGATAGTTGCCCTCAGCGAGGTCAAAGGCGTAGGTTACAATTTTGCACAGGTAATAACACAGTCACTGAACATCAACCCAGACAAGCGCGTCGGGTTTCTGACTGACGGCGAGCTGCGCGAGATCGAGCAGGCGATTACAAACCCTGCTAACGCGGGCATTCCGCAGTGGTATTCCAACAGGAGGAAGAACATGGACACTGGCTCTACGCAGCACCTGATAACATCCGATCTTGATTTTGCCGCTTCAAACGACATTGACAGGGAAAAGCTGGTGATGAGCTGGCGCGGCTACAGGCACATGTTTGGCCTGAGAGTAAGGGGCCAGCGCACCAGAACAACCGGCAGAAAGGGCGGCGCAGTTGGAGTAAAGAAGGTCAAGGCAATGCCAGGAGCAGCCCCAGGCGCTCCGGGTGCGGCAGCTCCAGCAGCCGCAGGCGCGGCGGCCCCGGCAGCAGCTGGTGCAAAGCCAGCGGCTGGCGCGGCTCCAGCAGCGGGCGCAGCAAAACCGGCAGCAGCCCCAGCAGGTGGCGCCAAGCCAGCACCGGCAAAGGAGCCGGCAAAGAAATAGGTGTGGTGCTAGATGGGAGATCCTCGTAAGGCAAAGAAAATGTTCCGCAGGCCCAGAATGATCTGGACCACCGAGCAGCTGAATGCAGAACTCTACATCATGGGCTCGTACGGCCTACGCAACAAGCGCGAGCTCTGGAAGGCTCAGACAGAAGTAGCTAGGATCAGAAACCAGGCCCGCGCACTGCTTGCACTTTCTACAGAAGCAAGGGCAGAGAAGGAAAAGAGGCTTCTTGACTTCCTTAACAGGCTAGGCCTCGTCAAGGAAGGCGCGACGCTTGATGACATTTTGAACTTGAAGGTAGAAGACTTGCTTGAAAGGCGGCTCCAGACGATTGTCATGAAAAAGACAGCCAACAAGTCGCCGTACCAGGCAAGGCAAATAGTCGGCCACGGCCACGTTTCGATAGGAAACAGGAAGGTAAACATCCCCGGCTACCTCGTAAAGACGCAAGAGGAGCCGCAGATATTGCTCCACATCGAAGTCCCAAGCCCGGCCGAGGCGCAGCCAGCGTCATAGGCCGCTTACGATATCTACGTGGTCTATCTTGCCGTCAGAGTTCATGTCAAAGCCCTGAACCACAAGTGCCCAGTCCTCTTCTCCGTTGTATTTCTTTAGCACTTCTTCGCCATAGTTTGTCAGTGCAATGACTGCCGATTTTGTCCCGGCGGATCGCACCCCTGCAACCACCATGACGCTAGAGTTGCTGTCATATGGGTTCTTTATCTTTGCAATGAGGCCGTGGTTGTCAAGGCTGTAGCGCTTGTTGGAATTGTCGACAAGGCCGGACCAAAAGTTCTTTTCGTCAAACCGGATTGGCAGATAGCGGTTGAACTCTGCAGTGACAATGTTTGTCCCCGGGCCTCCGATTGAAATCAAGTTGTTGCCTGTAAGCATCTTCTCGGCCTTTGCATCGACATCAAGTTTTACAACAAATTCTGAAGGCACCGCGTTTGTGATGTTGCCAAGAAAGAACGCAAGGTGCACAGCATAGTGCCCATCCCTTGCCGACGACTTGTACGGACCATGCGGGTCTGGCGCGCCCACGACCATAAGCCCGTGGAACGAGCTGCCTGCGACATAGCCTTCAAAGAATTTCAGAGAGTTTTGATTCTTGCTTATCGATTGCTGGGCGAGCCTTGTTTCTCCCCAGCCCATCTCTACTCCAAACGACGGGCTAGTTGCCTGATAGAGCCGGGCCGTGCCTCCCCGTACAAAGTTCCTGCCTACCTCTTCAACCGCGCCGATGCTAACGAGCTTGCGGATGTAATAGTACGCGCTCTGTTCGTAGATCTTTAGCTCCTTGGCAACCTGTGCTGGGTACGCCGGCCCCCTTGACAAAAGCTCCATTATGCGCCAAGCGACTGGGTTTGCAAGTATCCGCATTAATTTGACATCCTTGAACATGACGATCTTTTTGGCGCTTGCCTGCCCGTCTGCTTCGGAAACTAGCCTTTTTTCCAACATCATTAAATCTGTATACCACTATATAAGATTATGTAGCGGTATATAGCTGCATTGTAGTAGCTGTGCACGCTCAGTTATAAGATTTTGTATAACGGTGCTCTTCATAGTTTGATGGTGGTTTTAAGCATGTCAGGTCTGAATTCTCTAGATGTGTTCAATTATCGGCTACAAGGGCAAAAACTTTGCCGCCCCCATACTGGTTGAAAGCCTCAAAAAGATGGAATACAGGGGCTACGACAGCGTCGGGGTTGCCACTTTTGACAACGGCGGGATAATGGTCCGCAAGGGAACCGGCAAGGTGCTCGAAGTGAACAAGAACCTTGCAATCAGCGAGATGGCCGGCAAGATTGGCATTGGCCATACCAGATGGGCTACTCATGGCGGAGTGACTGATAAAAACGCTCATCCACATTCTGCCTGCAAGAACAACATTGCAGTTGTCCATAACGGCATAATTGAAAATTACAAAGAGCTGAAGGAAGAGCTTGCTGCCGCCGGGCACACTTTTGCAAGCGAAACGGACAGTGAAGTTATTGCGCACCTCCTTGAAATCCACCATGAAAAGGGCGTCAGGGAAGCCATGATCCAGACTTGCAAGAGGCTCGAGGGCAACTATGCATTTGTCGCGGTGTTTCAGGATGGCACGATATGCGGCGCGAGGTACGAAGAGCCGCTCATTATCGGAGTGGCAAACGACGGCTACTTTATTTCAAGCGACGTGCTTGGGTTTTTGCAGTACACAGACAAGGCAATATTTCTTGAAAACGGCGACATTTGCATTGTCGATAATTCAAAGCTGGAGGTTTTTGATTTTGAGGACAAGCCTGTTGCGCACCCGATAACCCAGGTGGCGTGGGAGCTGGGCGACATTGACAAGGGCAAGTACGCGCACCACACGCTCAAGGAGATAAACGAGCAAAAGGCAACAGTGGTCCACGCAGGCAGGCAGGAAGAGGCAGTGATAAGCAAGTTCTGCGACATGCTTGCAAGCGCAAAGACCGTCTACATCACTGGCAGCGGCACAAGCCATCATTCAGCTCTGATTTTCAAGTACATGCTTGCCAAGTTTGGCAAGATAAGAGCAGAGACCGTGATGTCAAGCGAGTCGCAGTACGCCCTTGCGTCAATCGACAGCGATTCTGTCCTTGTCGCGATTTCGCAGAGCGGTGAAACTGCAGACGTGCTTGACTCTGCAAAGCTAGCCAAAAAGCAGGGCGCGAAAATCCTGTCAATTGTCAATGTTACTACATCGTCGCTTGCAAGGATAAGCGACGCGTTCCTGTCAACAAACTGCGGGCCGGAAATTGGAGTCGCGGCGACAAAGAGCTTTACTGGTCAGCTGGCGCTAATCTACAACATCACTGACAGGCTGTGCGGCGGATGCCTTGCAACTGCAAGGGCCGAGTTTGCAGTGGCTGTGGAGAACGTGATAGCAAGCCAGGCGAGCGTCATGAGGGCGGCAGAACAGATGAAGGACTGCACTGACATTTACCTGCTTGGCAGGTCGATTCATTACCCTATCGCGCTTGAAGGCGCGCTCAAGCTGAAAGAGCT
>JAJPDY010000125.1 GCA_023252395.1 Nitrososphaera sp.
CCTATGCTGTGCTGGTATTTTATGTGAAGGCGAAAGTCGCGCCTGTTTTTGAACTGTATCTTGTGCGTATGGCAGGTCACGGGTACATCTTTTCTCAAATTCTTTTTTCTATGTTCAAGCGCATCGTCCAGCTTTGCATTGCTACTGATAGAAGGAACCGGCTCGTTTGCCCGCGCGTCTTTGACTGCAGCCTTTATCACTTGTGCCATCAACAGGCTTTGTGTTAAATTTGATGGAATTGACTCCATTCCCATTTTTGGGAATGACGGATATCATAAGTATCTAGGTGTAAGGTCTTCTTACACATCAAGAGCTGACACAAATCTCATGACGCTTCAGTTGGCGCGTTCAATTCTGCCTTGATCGCCTTTACCAAGTTCGCTATTGAGACAGGCTTTTTGATAAAGCACCGCTTGGGTGTATCTGGGAAACGTTTCCGAAATCGCTCGAAATACTCGACGTCAAATGCCGTGAGGAAGCAGACCTTTACTCGGTTGTCAACCTGCGAGAGCCTCTCGTACAGCTCAAACCCGTTCATTTCAGGCATCCTGATGTCCAGGAGCAGCAGGTCGTATTTTCCTTTGCCAAAGCTTGCGATCGCGTCGAGAGGGTTGGTTTTTGCATCAACTCTAAACCCTGCTATTTTCAGACCTCTCTGCATCACATAGGCGAGGTCGCCTTCATCGTCAACTATCAGTATCCTTGCAAGGTCGCGTGGCGGCAATCGTACACACACTATTTCCCCTCTAGTTAAGAAAAATGGAACAAACCTACTAGAGAATATTGCGAACTACTTGGTCGCCTGAAGAACAGACTTGAAAATGTCGGCCATCATTCTGTGGCGCTCTGCCATCGGCATGTTGCCCACCCTCTCTTCAGACTCGGCCATCTGGAGCTCGTACGCAATGCGCTCTGAAATGTGGCTGTTGTATTCGTTTGTCATGGCTTTTAGGATGTTCTCGGCTTTCTCCCTGCTGCTCTTGTCTGCCTTGTCAATCTCACTCTGGATGTTGAGCATGAACTTGTCGTATTCTTCTTTGGAGATCAAAGGAATACGGCTCTAGCCATGAGTAACTTTCTTATAAAGTACTATAGTAGATTGTTCTAGCTCAGGTTCTTGGCAGATCTAGCCGGCTCTAGAGCAAACATCTGGTCAAGGCGCTCGTATCCCTTGAGAAAGTCAAGCCCCTTCTTTGTTGTCCTGTACTGCATCCCCTTTTTCTCGAGCAGGCCATTTTCAAGCAGGACTTGCATGTAGTCCTTCAGCTGGTCGTACGACAGATATGCGCCGTACATTATCTTTGTCTTTGACACCCCGCCGCCGGCAATCTTTAGAATTTCAGAGATGATATCAGTCCTGCTCCTATATTTCACACAGTAGAGCGAACTGTTTTCCTTAAAAATACGGTGACATAATAATACAGAACATTCTTCTATAGTCCAGATAATGCGTATAAACAAAGCTGTGCCTCATGGTGCATGAGCGCAGTAGCCCGGCAGGACGGCGACTACCTGATATGCAGATGCAGCAAATGCGCTCACGAAACGCGAAAAGAGTGCATAGCTAACAATTGCAGCTGCTGCAATTTGGAAGATGCTTATTCGCTTGCTACCAAGACAGATTTTGAATGGTAGCTGTTTGAAAAAATGGCGGGCCAACACCCGCAGTGAAAAAAGATGTGATTACGGACCGTATCCGCCAGTAGATGGTGCAGATCCAGCGCTGCCACCGCCTGCAGTTGTGGTGCCCTCACTACCACCACCTTGTGCAAGAGACTGTGGCGTAGCTGGCGCAGACCCGCCTTGGCTCTCGAGGTTGGTCCCTTTAAACATCACGTCTGGGTAGAGCACGAACAGGGCCCCACCTATTGCGGCTCCGGCCAATATTGCGCCAACAAGTATGGCATTTTTTTTCATACCTTCCATGCCCCCAGATTGGCACACATGACAAATAAGAAGCACGGTCAAGTGCTTACAAAAAAATCATACCTTACATACTCTTGTGTTTATGGTCGCGAAAAATTCTAGCCCACTGCTAAATATCATGAGAGCTATCACGCAAGTTCAAAAAAGAGATCAGGGCCTTGCCTCATAGACAAGGTTGAAAGGCGTCTGGGTTGCGCGGCGGAACTTTGTGAACCCGGCTGACGTCACGATCTCTTTGGTCCTTGCTTCGCCGGCCTGTGCCCCAAGCCCGGGGCCATTTTCATTCAGTGACGCCGGCACGCATACCATAGCCGAGGCGGAATAAAACACTCTGCCGAGAGGGTTCAAGTTGTCTTCCACCCTGTCGTTGGCGAAAGGTTCTACAAGCATCCACGCGCCATTTTTCTTCTTGAGCGTGCCTAGTACGTGTGCTGCCGCACCCGCGGGGTTGCCCATGTCGTGGAAGCAGTCAAAGAACGCGACCAAGTCGTAGTCGTCGCCGGGGTAGTCAGTCGATCCTGCCACTTCAAACGTCACGTTTTTCAGGCCCTCTTTTTCTGCCTGCTTCCTTGCCCATTCAACGGATGGTCTGTGGTAGTCAAACCCGACTACCTTTGAATCAGGATATGCCCTTGCCATCAGAATAGTCGACGCGCCGTGGCCGCAGCCAACGTCTGCCACCTTTGCCCCTCCGCGCTTGAGCTTTGCTTCCACTCCTTCAAGGGAAGGTATCCACTGCGACGTAAGGTGGGCAACATAGTTTGGCCGGAAGAACCTCTCTGTCCCTTCAAACAAATAGCTGTTGTGGTCGCCCCATCCGAGGCCCTTTCCAGTCTTGAACGCCTCGACTATTTTCTGCTCGTCCTTGAACACCGACGTCAGGATCTGGTAGCCTCCAAGGATGTACGCCGGGCTCTCCTCGTTTGCAAGTGCAAACGCCTGCTCTTCTGGCAGCATGTACGTCCCGCTGCCGGAATTGTAAGTGACATATCCGCCCGCCGCCTGCGCGGCAAGCCATTCCCTTATCATCCGCGGGTGGGTGCCCGTCTTTTTTGCAAGCGCCTCTGGAGTCATCGGGCCGGCCCCGGCCATCGCCTTGAACAGCCCAAGCCTATCGCCGACAAAAGTGAGCATCGCGCCCATCGCAGCGCCCCAGTCGTTTATCGCCCTGCCGAGAAATTCATTCAACTTGTTTTCGTCTATTCCCATTTTAGAAAGACCTCCTTGTGGAGTTCATGGAAGCAAGCATCATAATTTGTTATTTAAGCAATTTTCCAGATTCTGTCCAACTGCTTCATTGCATGCCGGGATGCTCCAGCTCTGTGCACATAAGGCGCATGACCATAGAGGGTGATAATATTATAGGCGTATTTTCTAGAAGATACTTACACTTTTATAATAGGAACGACCAATTCTTGGCATGGCAGAAGAACGGTTGCCAAATCTAGCCCAGATGCACTGGGACATTGCCAAGCTTCTTGAACTTGGAGTCGACGAATCATTTATTGTAGAGAGCAAGATCACGCCCGATCAGGCAAGGGATCTTGTAAAGGGCCTTCTTTACCTGAGAGAAAGGTTCTCCAAAAAAGATCTTTAATCACTTCTTTTCTGGCTCACAATTAGGGAGGATGGCCGGAATTGCCTTGTCGGAGATAGATGCCACCACTTCCCATATTGTGAGTGTGAAGTCTTTTGCTGAAATGACTCAGCAACACCACATAGCCTGCAGGATATCATTACCTTTTGTCTGCTTTGCTTTTGATTACGCATAACCAGTGCTGATTCGTACGGCGCAGCCCAAGTATCTAAGCACGACAAATGTATAGTCAGCGTTCAAAGCGAGCATTGTTAATGTAACAACTTTACAATACCAATACCATGAACATATTTGAAACAATCGCGTGGATGGCGCTTGGCTTTGCGCCCACGTTTGCAGCGCTCGAAGCGACATGGAAGATGAAGAACAAAATGGAAGTGGTGGCCTGATGGCGGCAGCTGACTACCCAAAGTCGCTCTTTAACAAGGGAGTGAGGACGCAGGATGAGGAGCACATCGGCCACGTCATGAAAGAAACAGGAGACAAGATCGTTGTCTTTGGCCACTATGACTACAGGTTTGACGTGCCCAAGTCTGCCATAATCGCCGTCGGAAGAAACGTCATACTCGGAATGAACTATGCCGACGTGTTCAAGTACAAGGTTGAAAGGGACGCGCCGCTGCCGGAAGACTCGATCG
>JAJPDY010000126.1 GCA_023252395.1 Nitrososphaera sp.
AAACTTTAAGCGTAGAGGGGTAGAGCTGAAGGCAGTTTGGACTTTCATCCAGTCATAGAGACATTTGAGCAGATGGAGCAGACGTCGAGCAGGCTTGCCCTTACCGATTATCTCGTGGCGCTATTCAAAAAGACGCCTGCAGACATTATCGACAAGGTGACTTATCTCATTCAGGGCAAGCTATACCCGGACTATGAAGGCATAGAGCTTGGCATTGCTGAAAAGATGGTGATACGGGCAATAGCCAGCTCTTCTGGCAAGGACGCGTCGCAGATAGAGCAGCTGTACCGGCAGACCGGCGACCTTGGCGACGCGGCCGGAGAAGCAATGAAGTCAAAGAGCCAGTCGACTTTATTTTCAGAATCTATGACAGTCGAGCGTGTGTATTCCACATTTGACAGGATTGCCCGGACTGCGGGCGGAGGCTCGCAGGAGATAAAGCTGCGCCTGATAAGCAGCCTGCTCAACGACGCGACTGCTCCCGAGGGACGATATATCATAAAGTTCGTGATGGGGCAGCTGCGCCTGGGCATTGCAGACTATTCCGTTCTTGACGCCCTTGCCCTTGCGTTCACTGGCGACAAGGCAAACAGAAAGGCGCTTGAAAACGCGTACAACGTTTCAAGCGACCTTGGCACGGTGGCTAGGCTTCTTGCGACAGAGGGGCTTGCAGCAGTCCAGTCGGTCCAGATAACGCTCTTCAAGCCGATCAGGCCGATGCTTGCAGAACGTGCAACATCAGCGGAAGACGCAATCGCGCGCATGGAAGGCAAGGCCGCAGTCGAGTACAAGCTTGACGGCGAGCGCGTGCAGGTGCACAAGGGAAAGGACAGAGTCGAGCTCTTTTCAAGGAGGCTTGAAAAAATCACCGGCCACTACCCTGACGTGATAAAGTCAGTCAAGTCAATCAAGCACGAAGTGATACTTGAAGGCGAGGTGGTGGCTATCAACCCGCAGACAGATGAATACCTGCCATTCCAAGAACTGATGCACAGGAGGCGCAAGCACGGGGTGGAAGAGGCGATGGAAAACTATCCAGTCGTCATGAACTTTTTTGACATCCTCTACATGGATGGCAAGAGCAAAACATCATTAGCGTACGAAGAGAGGCGCAAGCTGCTCAAAAAGATATTGCAGACCGCCAAGGACGGAAAAGTCAGGCTAGTCGAGCAGACAGTCGCGTCCACGCCGGAAGAGGTTGAAAAATTCATGGCAACCGCGATAGAGAACGGCTGCGAAGGAGTCATGATAAAGCTGCCGTCAAGTACTT
The DNA here is from genome assembly GCA_023252395.1 of Nitrososphaera sp. GTDB lineage: Archaea > Thermoproteota > Nitrososphaeria > Nitrososphaerales > Nitrososphaeraceae > Nitrososphaera. Next base: position 1,271 of record JAJPDY010000126.1, read on the forward strand.
ACCGGGCAGGAGCCCGGGAATACGCTTGGGTCAAGCTAAAGAGGGAGTACCGGAGCGACCTAGCCGATACGCTTGACCTTGTAATCGTTGGCGCACTTCATGGCCGGGGCAGGCGCGCAGGCAAGTACGGCGCCCTTCTTCTAGCTGCCTACGATGTCAAGTCAGACATGTTCCGAAGCGTCACAAAGGTGGGCACCGGCTTTACCGACGTGCACCTTGAGCAGTTTTACAAGGATCTGGAAAAGCATGTGATAAGCCACCGGCACGCAAGGGTAGACACTGGCATGGAGATGGACGTGTGGTTTGAGCCCAAGATAGTAATTGAAGTGATCGCATCTGAAATAACCCTCAGCCCTTCGCATACTGCGGCCAAGAACATGCTTAGGCCCGGCTACGGGCTAGCGCTGAGATTCCCAAAATTCACGGGCAAGATAAGGGATGACAAAAAGCCAGAGGACGCAACTTCTATAGATGAAGTCGTGACAATGTACAAGCGCCAGCTCAAGATAGCCGGCAGCGTCAAGGTTGAAGAAGGCTAGCTTGGCACCGGGATGCCGCCAAACAGCAGGACTACAAGCACGACTACTACGATAGCCGCTACTACAAGTGGTATTATCAGCCGGAAAAACGCCAAGGCTACTACTGCTATTGCCGCTATCACCAAGAGGCTGAGGGTCGACCCTTGGTAGGGCAAAATGTCAACCATCGCTACGTGAGACAGGAGCAATGCGACTAGAGCGAACAGCATATGTAATTACGCGCAGTTTGTTATAATCGCCTTTTGTAACATTGTTTTAGAAAACATTGCAGACTGTGGTGGGGTCGGGGGAGAGGAAAAGTCACACAGTCTGCAATGGCTTGTCTCTGACCCAGTATCCGAGTTTGGGTAATAAAGCAAAGCGGTGTTATCTTTTCGAAAAATTAATGTGTTCTTTGTTCTATAGGAAAGCTGATTAAATGCCTGTTCCCTGCATGCCAGTCTTAACCGGCTTGGTCGAATCTTGCTTGCCGGCAGGCTTTTCAATGTTCTCTTCTGCTGTCTTTTTTGAATCCTTGTTCCTTTCCTCCGGGTTTTCGCTCATATGCCGCTGTACTGGCAACATAGATTAAGAAGGTTGTAAATCGCTATCCAGATGAAGGTTTCAGAGCTGTGCAAAATGATCGAAGATTCAATCCGCTCCGGCAGGTACCCGCTTGAAACTGAAACGCAGAAAAAGTTTGCCTCTATGTTGCAGGTCATAAACAAATCCGACTCTGAAGACCTTCATGACGCCAATATCAGGATAGAGACAAGGGTGCAGGATCTCTATGTGGTCAGCAACTATGTCCCAAACATTCAGCACTTGCCCGGGGTAATAGAGCTGGACGTGGTCGACTCGTTCAAGATGATATGCCGAAAACTGGACAGGCTTGATCAGGGGATCAAGCTAAAGTGACTCGGGATCGCGAGAATCCTTCATCCTGTCGATCTCGCTGTCTATCGCGCCTGCAATTTCGTCCAGCTCCTCAATCCCTCTGAACTTTTGGTACGTCAGCTTTTCAAGCGAGACTAGCAAGCTCTTTGCAGACCTGTACTGCGGTAGCTGCGGGTCGTCAATCTCTGCATAGAGGCCGATTCCCTGTATGCTGTTTGCCTTGGCGTAGCCAAGTATCAGGCCGTTAAAGCCAGTGATGAGCGACTCGCCGGGCGTGGCTTCAAGCCCGAACCTCTTTATCTGCTCGGTCAGCTCCTGCGAGGTTGTCGCAACCAGTGTCTTTGGGCTTTTCTGGTAGTTCCTCTCTGTGTGGAACGCGCCTAGAGTGTATATCAGCTGCACAGAGTGCGCCTTGGCAACTCCAATGACATCCTGGCAGAGATCGTACAGCTCTTGGTTGGTCTGCGGCTGCCCCGCGCCACCGCCAAACACAATGATGCCGTCTCCATAGCGGTATTCCCATTTTTCCTGCTGAAAGTCAATGTGGCCTCCCTTGTCGACTACATAGTTCGGGTAAGGGGGCGAAACGTACCTAAAGCACCGCGTTTCGCGGCTCTTGTTGATAAAGTCAATCGCAATGCTGCCAACATTGCCCATGTCCTGCATGGCCGCAATCATTATCGGCTTGCTGACGCTGGGCTCCTCAACTTTGACAAATTCCATTGCATGATCTCTGCAATACACGATAAAAAAAGGTTGATGCTTGGGTACTGTATAGCTAGAGTCCCAATTTCTAGTGTTAAATTTCGGGACATCTAACGCTTATCTGATCTTAATGTGGTACTCATGAACATTAGCTAATGGTTCAGCTGCTTCTCCAAAAGACGTAATTGCAAATGCTCTTACTGTATAATACTCCCCACTGGCTGCATCTGATGGAACAGTCCACAATATGCCGACAGTATAAGTGCCATTAGGGCTAACTACTGCGCCCTGATATGCAATATAGTTAGTTTCAGCGTACTGGTCTCTTACCTCGACTATTACTACAAGCGGTTTATCTTCATTCAAGTAGATGTTGTTGCGAATTGATTCAATAATCATTATCTGCTGTTCTGCTCTGACCTCTCTTGTCTGCTTACCCTGCATGGTCAAGAATACTGGCATTGTCATGTCCATTGGTTCGGTTTGGAAGGCAAGAGCATTGCGATACTGCAAAAATCCGGTGAACGTTGATAGAATAATCACTGCAGCAACGAATGGAAAGGAATACTGCAATCATTAATTTGCAACTCAAAGTTGGGATTTAACCTTTCTGCAATTGACATATTGTCAGCCATGATCCGACATTTGATACCCTTGCTATGACCCGCTAACTATACAGAGCCGATGCCTGTAATAATTATAAGCCGGCAGGGGTGCCTTGATATTGCCTTGTCAGAC
>JAJPDY010000008.1 GCA_023252395.1 Nitrososphaera sp.
TTTAGAAATAGTTTTTGTCGAGCACTTTGACTAGTGCTTGTCGTGATCCATCGTGGCAATCATGTTGTCAAAGCTGTCAGAATCTGAGAGCGTGCCTTCAAGCAACAAAGTCGTCCTCAGGTGCTTTGCCAAGTCTGTTACTGTGATTATCCCTACTATCTTGCCCCCCTCCATTATCGGGAGCCGGCGTATCTTGTGGTTAATCATCCTCTGCACCGCAACTTCGATTGGCATTTCCGGGTCCGCAGTGGTCAGTATCTTGGACATTATCTCTGCGATCTTTACCTGAGCAATCGCCAATTCTTTGGCGCATATCTTTTTGATAAAGTCCCGCTCTGTCACAATTCCGACAGGCTGGGCGTCTTTCATCACAAACAGCGAACTGATGCCTTTTTCAGCCATGAGCTTTGCCGCTTCAAGAGCCGTCTTGTCGCCGTCTATCGTGACTATCTCTTTTGTCATGATGTCCCGGACCACGCTTGCCGCCATGCGCCATCTTCCAAGAGCCAGCCGAAGATAAAAACACTGCTGTATTCGGCAGTGCGAAATCCGCAATCACGAAGATATTAATACGAGCTGGGAGAAGTTTTTCTCAAAAGATGGCGGCCAAGATCGGGATTGCCGTTTTCCCCGGCAGCAATTGCGATCGCGACGTTCACCACGTTCTAAACAATGTAATCGGCGTTCAGGCTGACTTTATCTGGCACACCAAAGACCGCATAGCCGGCTACGACGCCATGATAGTCCCTGGCGGCTTTGCCTTTGGCGACAGGCTCCGCGCAGGAATCATCGCCGCCCACAGCCCGATAGTTCAGGAAATAAAGCGGATGGCAAAGGACGGCATGCCTGTGCTTGGAATCTGTAACGGCTTTCAAATCCTGGTAGAGTCGGGATTATTGCCCGGAGCTCTCATGATGAACGACTCGCTCCGCTTTGTCTGCAGGTGGACAAAGGTCGAGGTAAAGAACAACAAGACCCCGTTTACAAGCCAGTTTGAAAGAAAGCAGACTTTTGGAATACCTGTCGCACACGGCGAAGGCCGCTATGTCGCCGACAGCAAGATCTTGAAAGACTTGAAGAAAAAGAACCAAATAGTTCTCCAGTATTCAAACGACGACCCAAATGGCTCTACCGATCTTATCGCTGCGATATGCAACGAGGAAGGAAACGTCATGGGTATGATGCCGCACCCAGAGAGGGCAAGCGAAAGCATCCTTGTAGCCGACAATTCTAGTAACGACGCGATCACTATTTTCCGCTCGCTTGTGTCAAACCTAAAGCAAAAGGCGGTGGCGTAGCATGGGAGTCTTGACAAAGCAGGAACTCCAGTACCTTGAAGAAAAGCTGAAGAGAAAGGCAAACGAGATCGAGCAGGACATTGTCGGAGCCGAGTGGTCGGAGCACTGCTCGTACAAGTCATCAAAAAAATACCTGCGCCTGCTGCCTACAAAGGGCAGGCGCGTAGTGGTCGGCCCGGGATACGACGCCGGAGTCCTTGACGTTGGCGACGGCTACGTCCTGACAGTCCACATTGAAAGCCACAACCACCCATCAGCTGTTGAGCCCTTTGGAGGCGCTGCCACCGGAGTCGGCGGCGTGATACGCGACATCATGTCAATGGGCACCCGTCCAATCGCTGTCCTTGATGCGCTGAGGTTTGCTCCAATCACCGGCAAGGGCAAGGCCGCGTCAAAATCAAAGTGGCTCTTCAAGAACGTGGTCAAGGGCATAGCCGACTATGGCAATTGCATCGGGATACCTACTGTAGGGGGCGAGATCGAGTTCGACCCTTCTTTTGAGGATTATTGCTTGGTTGACGTCGCGTCGATAGGCTTTGGAAAAAAAGAGGACATTGTCGCTAATCAAGCCAACGTCGGCGATGTCATTGTCCTTGCAGGTGGCTCCACCGGCCGCGACGGGATACACGGAGCCTCTTTTGCGTCAAAGGCGCTTGAAGCCGAGAACAGGTCAGCAGTCCAGATACCTGATCCATTTCTTGAAAAGCTGCTGCTCGAAGCCACGATGGAAGCAGTAAAGCAGGGCTGCATCAAGGGCATCAAAGACTTGGGAGGCGGCGGGCTCTCTTGCTGCCTGTCAGAAACCTCTGACACTCTCGGCAAGGGCTTTGACGTGGAACTCTCCAAAGTGCACACGAGGGAAGGCGGCATGACGCCGGCCGAGTTAATGATATCAGAGTCGCAGGAGCGCATGCTCTATGTCACCGACAATGCGCGGCTGCCAGCTCTTCAGGCAGTGCTGGACAAGTACGAGATCAAGCACGCGGTGTTGGGCACCATTCAAGAGCATCAGGACCTTATTGTAAGGAACAGCGGAGACGTCGTCGCGCAGATGCCGTCGCATCTGGTGGCACACGCGCCACTTGCTGACCGGAAATTAAAGAAGCCAGCCTATCTTGACAAACTACAGAAAGTAAAGCAGCCAAGAGCTCCTGCAAACCTTGGAAAAGTGCTTTTGTCGCTTCTCTCAAGCCCAACGATTGCAAGCAAGCGCTGGGTCTACCAGCAGTACGACCACGAGGTGGGCGTGCGGACGGTGGGAAAGCCGGGAGCAGGCGACGCGGCAGTGATGCGCCTTGACAATGGCAAGCTCGTCGCGATAAAGCTGGACGGCAACTCCAAGCACTGCTACATCGACCCGTACCAGGGGACGCTCGGATGCCTGTCAGAAGGGCGCAGAAACATCATTTGCACAGGCGCAGAGCCTGTCGGAGTAGTCGACCATTTGCAGTTTGCAAGCCCCGAAGACCCAGAAATCTACTGGACGTTTACGCAGGCCATAGACGCCATAGTCAACTACTGCAAGTTTATGGAAATCCCTGTTGTAGGAGGCAAGGTGAGCTTTTACAACGAGACTGCAAAGGGGCCAATCAAGCCGTCGCCTGTCATGGGAACGCTCGGACTCATAGAAGATGCTTCGCATGTCACGCGCTTTGCGCTAGAGCCCGGCGACTCTATCTTTGTTGTGGGTAATACAAGTAGCGAAATGGGCGGCTCTGAATACTATGAGCACTATCACGGAATAACGGGCGGCATCGTCCCGCAAGTAAATCTAGAAACTGACAGGAAAAATGGCGACTCTGTTCTGAAGCTGATAAAAAGCGGCCTTGTAAATTGCGCACACGACTGCGGCAAGGGCGGCCTGGCAGTGGCGCTTGCTGAAATGGCCATCGCCGGCTCTACCGGGGTCAAAGTAGATCTCAATTCAGTACCAAACTCTTGCAAGAGGATGGATGACCTCTTGTTCTCAGAATCGCACTCGCGCTATATTATTGGCACCCAAGATGCAGCCAGCGTGCGCAGGATGCTGTCGTCAGAAGGCGTAGCATTTGCAGAAATCGGGCGAGCACAAGGCAGGAACATCGAATTCACAAAAGGCAAAAACAAGGTAGTCAGGCTTGCGCTAAAGAGTGCAGAGGCAGGCTTTTACTCGCTTGAAAAAACGATGCAACGATAGAAGATACATTTTTTAAATCATGGCGCTAACCAGTACTGTCTTGCCTCTGCGTGTTTGCACCTTTATGGGTGATAATAGAAATGGTTCATGAGAACTGCGGCGTAGTCGGCATCTTTTCGCTTGACGGCCATAACGTCATACCGTTTGTCATAGATTCGCTGCGCGCCCTCCAGCATCGAGGGCAGGAGGCGTGGGGCGTCGCAGTCCCGGGCAAAAAGCCGTTCCGGCAGCTGGGGCTTGTTTCTTCTTCCGCTTCTGATTTTCAAAAACTGATCAAGACGTACAAGTCAAATGCGGCCATTGGCCACGTCAGGTATTCCACGCTTGGCAAGAGCACGCTTGAAAACGCGCAGCCCTTGAAGGTCAAGGACCTGTGCGTCGCCCATAACGGCACGATTGCAAACGTCGAAGAGTTGTCCGGCATGGTGGGTGGATGCACCTTTACTCCACAGACCATGAGCGACACGCTTGTGGCTGCCCAGCGCCTTGTCATGCACCTTGCAGACAAGGAGGACATGGCAGAAGCCATGCACATACTAAAGGGCGAGATGGTGGGCTCGTTCTGCTTTACCTTCCTAACAGACGAGGGCTCTGTCTATGCGGCAAGAGACCCAAAGGGCTTCCGCCCGCTTGTCCTTGGCTACCACAAGGAGACAAACACGTACATGGTCGCGTCAGAGTCGTGCGCCCTTGCAGCAGTCGGGGCGCAACTGGTGCGCGACATAGAGCCGGGCGAGCTGGTAAAAATGAGCAAGGGTGGAATCGACTCGCAGCAGTTTGCAAACGAAAAGCCGCACGCCCACTGCGCCTTTGAATACACTTATTTCGCGCACCCCTCAAGCATCATGGAAGGCATCAACGTCTACGCTGCAAGAAAGAGGATCGGCCAGTACCTTGCAAAAAAGTTCCCGATAGCGGACGCAGATGTCGTAGTGCCGGTGCCGGACTCTGCGCGGCCTGCAGCCCTTGGCTACGCGCTAGAGCTTGGCATCCCATTTGAAGAGGGATTGCTCAAGGACAGGTACAGCAAAAAAGGCTCGATGCGCAGTTTTATCGAGCCGTTCCAGGGAAGCAGGGAAGAGATAAACAAAGGCATCATACCAATCAGGGAGATAATTGAAGGCAAGCACGTCGTGATAATCGACGACAGCATAGTCCGGGGCACGAGCTCTGCCGAGATAATCAAGACGCTCAGAAGGGTCGGGGCGAGAAAGATTAGCCTAGTGGTCACCTACCCTCCGATACGCTACCCCTGCTACGCCGGCATTGATTTTCCGTCACAGGAGGAGCTGGTCGCGTACCAGCAAGGATCTGCAGAAGAGTCACACGCTGTCATAGGAAGCCGCGTCGCGCAGGTGATAGGCGCAGACTATGTCGCGTACAACGACACTGCAAACCTTGCAAAGGCAATAGGCATGCCAGAAGAAGAGCTGTGCTTTACCTGCTCTACAGGCAACTATGCGCCGCTTGGAATCCGGCCGGTCTTTAAATCGCGAATACAAATGAAAGGCGAATAAACTAGTACGCGTGCACTTCTCTTTTGTGCTTCGTGAATTCCTTGTAGTTTTTTGTAGTCTCGCCGCACTTGTCGCACCTGTAATGTATAATTGCAGAGTTTTGGTCGACAGAGCGAACCATGTTGTTTTTTATGTCAAATCGAGTGATTCTTCTAGGCATGCGACTCACCTCAAAGAAGGCAATTTGGTATTAAAGGATGAATTAACTTTGTTAAGTATCGTTGGCACAGTATTTGCTTAAATATTCTCGGCGCGCACTGTTAGTTAATGCGCCTGATGCTAGTCGTCGCAGTGGCAATCGGCATCGTGGTTGCCGCCGTGGTCGCAATGTTTGCTTCAGCCCTGCCTACAAAGGACTATGACTTGAGCGTCGACGCAATGAAGGACCAACAGTCGCTTTTCACCAACGCACGCGTAATAGTCAAGAACACCGGCAAGCTCCCCCTTGAAAACGTGCTCGTGGATTATGGCAACGAAAAAGAGCCGGTGATTCCTGTGCTCCAGCCCGGCGAGTCAAGAAGCCTCTCGCCTCCTGAAGGGGTACAGCTCGACTTTGTCACGGTCACTGCCGATCACGGGATAAAGATAGTACAGCCCTACCGCTCGCCGATAAAGCTGCCCGGCATGATAGGGTCATGAGGTTCAAGTCAAATAACCGGTATTGAACTTCATTTCCCAAGATAAACATAGAAGCCAATTTCTTCTTCCTTGATGTCGTATTCTTTAAACGCTGTTTTAGAAATTAGGTTGATAAATTCATCTTTAGTATATGCGCCGTTTCTAAGGAAATACTTGAAAATCAATTTCATAAAGAGTCTGTCCATGCCCTTTGCTTCCATTTTCTCTGTATAGTCTTGTATCTGTTTGTCTGAAGCATTTCTATTCATGTCGATAATCAGAGCAGTACTTTTTGGCTTTAACACCCGGTACATTTCGCTCAACGCTCTGAGAGGGTCTTTGAAATTCTTAAAAGCGGCAGTGCAGATAATGAAATCAAACGTATTATCTGGAAATGGAATATCTGCAACATTGCCATGCCGAAACTCTACTTCGACTCCTGCTTCTTTTGCATTCCTTCTAGCGATTTCTACAAAGTCCTTGCTGATATCCAAGCCGATAATTTCATACCTGCCCAGCTTTGCAAGCTCGATTGCAAGGTAGCCCGGACCTGGAGCGACTTCGAGGACGGAACATCCGTCGTGAATATGCCCTGCTACTTCCTGTGCATAATTCTTCATTTCTGCCAGTCTGTGCTTTCTGGCATTATTGTCATACCAACGCGCGGCCATACCCTCGATACCAATGTCTTTGAAACGCCTTTGTTGTCTCATCAGATTGATATTCACTTGATTGGTCATTATCTTAGTCATTAAGATAATGATAAACTAATATATTTATCTGTTTCTATCTTTATTCGTGAACCGGGAAGAAGTCATTCAGGCTATTAACGATAAGCTTAGAGAAATGTCAACTGAAACAATCATGTTTCACCAAGCAGTAGCAGATGTGCTTGGTCTGCATATTACCGACCATAAATGCTTGGATATCATTTACCGTTTTGGAGCTATGCCAGCCGGCAGGCTTGCGGAATTGACTGGATTGACTACTGGTGCAGTGACCGGAATTATTGACCGGTTGGAAAAAGCGGGCTATGTAAGAAGGGCAAATGATCCAAAAGACAGGCGCCGAACCATAGTCGAGCCTACTAGAAACAAGAAATTGGAAAAAAAGCTAGAGACTATCTTTACTCCCCTTGGCGAGAGGATGCATAAACTCATGTCTTCATATTCTGACAGCGAACTGGCTTTCCTGCTTGACGCAACGACAGAGTTTTTAGAGCAGACGCGTGAAGAATCAAAAAAATTACGGAGTCTGGGCAAGTGACATTTGAACAAACATCCGACTTTTACCTAAAGCCAGATTATGATATGCATTTAAATAATGAGCGCAAAAGCTAGGCTGCACATGAACCGGGATTCCCACTCTGACGACGAAATCAAAAGGATCTACAAGATGAAAAACATCGCGGTAGTAGGCATGTCAAAGAATGAAGGCAAGGCCGCAAACTATGTCCCCCGATATCTTGTTGAGCATGGCTACAACGTCATCCCAGTCAACCCGACAGCGCCAGAGATAATGGGGAAAAAGTCATACCCTCTGGTCAGCGGCGTGCCTGAAAGCATTGACATCGTTGACGTCTTCCGGCCCTCTGAAGACGTGCCTGCAGTTGTAAGGGACGCCTTGAAAAAAGAGGGAATAAAGGTGATCTGGATGCAGGAAGGGATCTACAGCGAAGAGGCGGAGCGGATGGCAAAGGAAAAGGGAGTCGACGTGGTCTACAACAGGTGCATGATGGCAGAGCACACGCGGCTGTTCGATACTGACTAGGTTAAATTACGCACCTGCCATATTTTCTGCAAGATGTCTAGCATTGACAGGGTTTTGGAGAGCATCAAGCCGGCTCTTGACGAGTTGCAGAAAAAAGACATATCGACAAGGGTTGGAGTCGACAGGGACGCCGGGATAATCAGGATCTACGGCGAGGGCTCGGACTACATAAAACGCGCCTCATCTGGGCTTTCTGAAATGCTTGAACTCGCGTACACCACGGCAGAGCACCACCCGTACTGGCTTGTTCTTTACCACGCGACAGAGGTGTGCAAGGCGGTCCTCGACAAGTGGGAGTCTGAGCTGAGCGCGGACCAGCTGAGCGAGATGTCATGGCGGTGCGACGAGATCAAGATGGCATTGGACAAGCTGGCAGAAAAGTAGCAGCCAAGACATTCTCTTCAGAGCCGGCATCCGGTAATGCTTATCCGTCAGTATCGCCATAATACCTCATGCAAGTCTCCATCCCTGTTAGCAAGCAAAAAAGGTCGGTTCTTTCAGGCAACCCTGAGTTTATCGTCCACCTGTCGATGCTTGGAGGGTTCGTCAGCCTCGTCGGGTACCTTGCAGTATTTGGGTGCCACCACATCCACTGATCAGAGTATATAAATAATAACAATGGGGAGCAAGAGCATGATAAAGATCGGGCTGATTGGCAAGACAAACACTGGCAAGACCACGTTTTTCAACTCGGCCACGCTGTCGACAGCCGAGATATCCAATTACCCATTTACTACAAAGCAGCCTGCGATTGGCAACGCACACGCTATAACGCTCTGCGTCCACAAGGAATTCAACCTGCAGGACCAACCCAAGAACTCGCGATGCATCAACGGCTGGCGCTTTATCCCTGTAGAGCTGGTGGACCTGCCGGGGCTAATCAAGGGCGCATGGGAGGGCAAGGGCCTTGGCAACCAGTTCCTGTCAATAGCGGCACAGTCAGACGCGCTACTACATGTAGTCGACGCGTCAGGAAGCATTGATGCATCAGGCAAGATAGCAGAACCTGGAACCGGCGACCCTATAGCCGACGTTGCAGACATTGAAGAAGAGCTTGTCATGTGGTACTTGAAGTTGCTTGAGGCAAACCGTGACAAGATATCCCGCGCGATCAGCTCAGGAATGGACACGATACCTGCGATAACCGAGGTCTTTAGGGGCATCAACGTAAGGGAAGACCACGTAAAGGTGGCGCTTCAGGCAAACAACCTGACGGCTACAAAGTTTGACGACTTTGGGCCGGAGGAGAGCAAGGACTTTTGCTGGAGCCTACGGGACGTTTCAAAACCAACATTGATTGTGGCAAACAAAGTCGACCTGCCCACGGCCACTGACAACTTTCGCAGGCTGCAGGAAGAATACAAGGACATGATAGTGATACCTGCAAGCGCGGACGCCGAGCTCACTCTTAGGCGCGCAGAGCACCGCGGGCTAATCCAGTACATCCCCGGCGACGAGCGCTTTGAAATAAAGGAGCAGAGCGTGCTCAACGACAAGCAAAAGTGGGCGCTCAACTTTATCCGCAAAGACATTCTGGGCGAATACATGCGCACCGGAGTCCAGTTTGCAATAAATGTGGCCGTGTTCAAGCTGCTCAAGATGAACGCAGTCTATCCAGTCGCCGACTCGCAAAAGTTTGCAGACAAGCATGGAAATGTTCTGCCTGATGTTTACCTGATGAGGGCCGGCTCAACGGTAGAAGACCTTGCCCGCGAAATACACAGCGAGCTGGCAAAGGGCATACTGTACGCAATGGACGCAAGGGACGGGCTGAGGCTGCCAGTCAATTATCATTTAAAAGACCGCGACGTGCTATCCATAGTCTCGGCAAGGACTGCCAAAAAGAAGTGATTGCCATGACAAAAGACCAGCTGATGCGCGACATTGAAGGCATACTGCAAAAAGACCCTTCAAGGATGTATTCAAAGGAAGAGATCCTGAACCTGCTTGCGGAAAAAAAGAAGGATCACGAACTTGAACAGCTGCTGGCAGAGCTTGAAGTTGCAAGCTCGCTCAAGGAAGAAAGCAAGTCAGAAATTTACGCAAAATGCAAGGGCGGAACCGTATATTATCGATGGAACAAGAACTAGCTTTCTTGCGGAAAAACTGCGATGCTCTTTAGTGAAGAATATATCGCCAAATACTTCATGCCCTTTTCAGTCGTCCTGTACGCCATGTGCCTCTTGTCCTCGTCGGCAAGCTCTATGACAAGATTTTTCTCGACAAGTATGCTCATGTATTGCTTCAGCTGGCCGCTTGTGAGGTTCGCTTTTGTGAGAAGCCGGGTCTTTGTTATCCCGCCATTAGCAGCTTCCAGAATAATTGCCATTATATCAGGTCTGCTGCGGTTTTTCACATGATGAGGGAAGTTTTGATCCTATAAATCGTAGGTGAAGCAAGTTCTCAGACAAGCTGGTAGAATTAGTTTGATAATAGGTATATTACCTGCGCCGCCTGCTCAGCTGCCATTGCCCGCGCAAGACTATGGCAAGCCAGATCAGTTCCTCTCGCTTCTGAAAGCAGAGTCTGCCAGTGGATATGTTTCGGGGCAGGCACTGGCAAAAAAGGCAGGGATTTCAAGAAGCGCGGTGTGGAAGCAGATAAGGAGGCTGCGCAGGTACGGCTATACTATCGAGTCGCTCCACGGGATGGGCTACAGGCTGGCAGGCGAGACTGATTCTCCGGTTCCTTGGGAGCTGGCAAAGGCGCTCAATACGTCATTTGTAAAAAATATAGTCTATCGGGAAACTGTAGACTCTACACAGAACCTTGCCATGTCGATTGCAAGCAAGCCGGATTCGCACGGCACAATAGTCATTGCAGAACAGCAAAAGAGCGGAAGAGGCAGGATGAAGAGAAAGTGGCTCTCTCCAAAAGGCGGGCTCTGGCTGTCTGTTGTCTTGAAGCCTTCGATACCTACAGCCCAAGTCACGCTCCTGCCGTTTGTGGCGGCCCTTGCTGTATGCGAAGCGATAAGGGAAGGCACGAAACTTGACGCGGGGCTAAAGTGGCCAAACGACATCATGATCTCTGGGAAAAAAGTCGCCGGCATACTGCTTGACATAAGCGCAGAAGCAGAGCAGGTAAACTATGCAGTTATTGGCATCGGGCTTAATGCAAACGTTGATTCTTCTGCAATTGCGTCGCGCCTTGACGCCGGCATAATGATAACGTCAATAAAAGACGAGCTCGGGCACGAAACAAGCAGGCTTGTCCTTGCGCGGCTGCTGCTTGAAAAGCTGGAGCATTATTATCTGGAACTAGAGCGCCAAGGCCCGTCAGGCATCTTGCAGAAATGGAAGCAAAGATCAGACATGCTTGGCAAGCAGGTTTCAGTCACGCAAGGTAGCAAGACTATTCAAGGGATTGCCACCGGCCTCAACGATGACGGGTCGCTCCTGCTCAAGGCAGGCGATAAAGAAATCAGCATAGTGTCAGGCGACATTAAAGTCAGGTACTAATCTCACTTTAACTCTGACAGGGCTTCGGCTTCAAACTCGTTACCCTCGCCAGCTGGGGTTGCGATCATTTTCACAAACTCTTCTTCGCTGCCTTCCCACAGGCTGTACTGGAACTGGTGCATGCCGCACATGAACAACTTTGTTCCAGCCTCGCTCCAGTCCACAATGCAGTTGCATGGCAGGGTTTTAGACGGCATCTGCTGACTAGCGACGCATGCCACGAACTTTAATGCTTACACCCAATTGTTCTATAGCATAATACCGGGGCGCGCTGCCGCGTTAACCGTTAAAACCAAAGTAGCTCTTGCACGTTTTGGACAATGGAGTCCGCGATGCAAGTTTACTACCCGGACACACGAATCTACAAGCGCATAATTTATCTGGTGACAATAAAGCAAAAAGGGCTGTGCCAGGCTTGCAGGAGGCCGTTCACCGGAAGCGAGCCAATAGTGAGAAGCGACACCCGCGCGGCAAGGTACTACCATTACGGCTGCGCAGAGAGGCGCAGGATAGATAGCGAGTCTGCCCGGGTGTTTTCTGCAAGTTTGAATTCTACTTTTGAAGACGCGCAATGAGCATATCTGCTATCTACTTTTTACAGACGCTGCTATGGCAATGTCGTTTACGTTGGTGCCGGTGTAGCCTGTAAAAATCAGAGAATGCATCTTTTTTAATGCGTGGTAGCTGTCGTGCCTGTCAAGATATTTTTGCAAATCCATTTTTTTGGAAAAGGAAGTTGCCTTCGACACCAATGCCCCTGCCGCGTCTGAATTGCCGTCTATCCCGTCAGTTCCCATGAATGCTACTGTAATATCCTGACCGAGTTCTATGGCACATGCAAGCGCCGCCTCTTGGTTCCTGCCACCTCTGCCATTTCTCGATTTGTTCAACTTGACTGTCGTTTCGCCTCCTGCCACTATGGCAAAAGGCGCGCCGGCAAGGTCGGATGAGAGGCGCGCCAAAAACCTGCCAAAATCCTGCGCCTCGCCGTCAAACTCTGAGCCAAGGTGAACTGCATGCAGTCCATGTTGTTTCAAGTAATTGACAGCGCTTTTGCATGCGACAACATTGTTGCCAATGATCATGTTGTGGACTTTGGAAAAAACCGGATCCCCGGGCTTTGGAGTATCATTAATCTTGCCTCTTGCACCTTTGCTTATGTGCCTGTCTACTGCACTCGGACTCTTTACATGATACTTGTTCAATATTTTCTGGGCGTCTTTGAACGTGGAATTATCCGGGCAGGTCGGCCCAGATGCAATTGCCGCGACGTCATCGTCTATGACATCTGACAGGATCAGCGAAACAACAGTGCATGATTTGTTGATGTGCCTGAGCAGCTGTCCTCCTTTGACAGACGAGAGGTGCTTGCGCACAACATTTACTTCGTGGATTGAGGCGCCGGAGCCAAGGAGCAGGTTCGTTATCCTCTGCTTGTCATGCAAGGATACCCCGGGCGCCGGCATTGGCATGAGCGCCGAGCCGCCGCCTGAAATCAAGACAAACACAAGATCGCCCTGCCCCGCTTTTCCAAGTACGTCTACGATCTTTTTCGTACCTTCTACGCCGGACTTGTCTGGCACCGGGTGCGATGCTTCAGTGACTTTAATCACCCTGTTCTTGATCCTTGTGCCGTGGGGAACAGTGATCGCGCCAGCTGAAATCCTGTTCTTCAAAATAGAATAAAGTGCATCCGCCATCCCGCCGGCAGCCTTGCCTGCGCCAACCACGTATACGCTATCAAACTTTTGAAATTTTGCAGTATTGCCATATATGTCGCGAACTGATAATTTCCCGTCAAGCCTTACTGCCTGCTTTACAAGCGCGTCCGGCCTGGCGCTGTCGACCGCTGCCTCTAGTGCGGCAAGGACCAGTTTGGCCGGCCTGCCATTGTGAAACTTGACTATCTCTCTGCGGTTTGCGATCAACCATTATTATCGTGTTTGCAGTAGTTAATTTCTCTTTGTGAATTTCTTCCAGTCGTTCAAAACAGAAATTTTTAGAAGCTGCAGCTGACAGATCCATCAAGCAGTACAGACTCCTCGAAGTCCTATTTTGAATAATCATAGACAGTTCTTAAATTACTGGCTTGTTCGTCAAGAGCGGGATGCTGGAGCCCGAGCTGCTGCGATGCAAATGCAACGACTGCTTGGCTGGCAATCATTCTAGAATAGACTGTCTGAAAAATAAATGCCAGTGCTGCGATCTGGAAGACATGTTTGCGCTGCTGTCTCAAATAGAGCCAACAAAGGAATTCCTGTGCGGCCGCTCGCGCTCTGTGATGGTAGCCTGATCAATTCTTCTTTATCGTGTATAGGCAAAAGTCGCACTCTTCGCAAACATAGTACAGGTTGTCAAACTCTGAGCACAGGACCATACTGTCGTGGCAGCGCGGGCATTCTATCTCGTGCTCTAGGAATTGGACCTGCGGTTTTTCCTCGACAACCGTGCTTTCAGCAATTACCTTTTCCTCCAGTTTTGATTCCACGAAAAGCCATAGCAGAAGTTATTCTTAAGGTCTAGAGCACTTGGAGGGGAGGGGGTATGGACTGCCAAAAACTACGGCAACAAGAGTGCAAAAACCTAGAGAAAGCGTGGCAATAATGCTCTGCCTTTTATCTAGTGGCGATGTCAATTCACATTTATTTTCCTGAAAGTCTCGGCAGATTTTGAATATTTTTGTTGGGCAAGGTTAATCTGGAGATTTTGCAGAGATAGTGTGCTTCTTTGGTGGATGCAAGAATTGGTTGCTGATCTGCGTTTTCGGGGCGGCCTTGGCAAGCGCGGGCTGATGTTCGTGCCCTACTACGGGCGTTCACGAGTGTTTATAGCAAACTATAGCTCTTGGCGGGAATACCACCGGGAAGGCAGGATCGCAGAAGTGGCGACATCGCTCCTGAGCCACGAGACGCTTCACATTGCGATAAACAAGTTTTCGCTTGCCGCATCTGCAAACCTTGACAACCTCTTTGGCAGCTCGAACAGCTGGGAGCTCTATAGCCATGGCCTTGGCGACTTTATGATGCCGGGCAATCGACAGGCAAAATGTGCAAGAAAATCTGCAAAAAGAAAAAAAGTATCTAGCGCAGGCCGCCGTACCTGAGAAAAGTGTCAGCCTTCTCCCTTATGCCTTTCTCAAATTCTGAAATGCCTATCGTGCTAATGGGCTCTATCACGCGGTATTTCCTGCCATAGTCAACACGCTTGCCCTTTGACAAGTGCCTGAGCTGGTCCTGCATGCTTTCCCTGATCTCGTCCGGGCAGACCTTGCTCTCGTATATTGTTGCAAGGGAAGCCTCGAGCATCTCGTTCAGGTGGGCCGCCCCCTTGTCCTCGTGAAAGTGGGGGTTCCTCGTTTCAATCTGGAATACCTCGACGCCTTTTTCCATTATCTGGGGGTAGTCCGAGGGCACCAGCCCACCAAACTTTTCAAATATGTCAATGAACTCGCGAGTCTCCACAGAATAGCCACTTGAATAATGCAGGCGCTCTGCAAGCGGCATGGAAAGCGCGTGCTCGCCGGCGTTGCCTGTCTTTATTATCTCAGTCTCAAACCCAGTGACATTAGCCAAGAGCCCGTTGAGGTTCTTGTTCGTTATCTCTGACACCCTGCCCCACTTTGAGAACTGGAGCGAGTTGTTCCTGACCTTTGGCTTGAAGACCCATGACACCCTTAC
>JAJPDY010000127.1 GCA_023252395.1 Nitrososphaera sp.
GCCCTGTATCATTCCTTCGCGCCTAGAGGAAAGGTGCGATTGCTGTGATGGAAAAGGGTGGGTAGCTCAAGGGCAGGTTGCAAGCCCGTTTTGCAAAAAGGAGGCAGGGCGATGAACTTCAGAACAAAGGGCGCGATAGCGGCTATTGCCGGGATGATTGCCCTTCTCTACATCCTCTCGCCGGTGCCGTACCTGCTTGGTGCAGGCAAGCCGCCTTCTGTTCTGCCGATTTTCCAGATCGTCATCCCAGCTCTCGCATTTCCGCTGATAGTGTTGCTCGTGTTCCTTGTGCCAAAGCGGGAGGTTGACCGCGAGCCTGTTTCAGAGCATGCGATGCACGACATGGCAGAGCACAGGTTTCGGAAAAAATCGCTGCTTTCCGGGGCCGCAGCTGGCTTTATCGCTGCGTGCGTGCTAGTGGGATTGATCTTTGCAGGAAACGCGGCTATCGGGCTCCCGCAGGGAACGTTCTACTCCATAATCGGGATTGCAATGGGCGGGCTTGAAACGCCGGCGGCGACTTACTTTGGAGTCGGCCTGCACCTGATAATCGGCACTCTGGTTGGCGCGACGTTTGGCTACGTCACAGCCGTGACAGGTCCATTCAGCATAAACAGCATACCAAAGGGCGCAATCGTCGGGATTCTGGCCGGCTTTGTCACGTTCTCGCTCCTGTTCATCCCGCTGACAAGGTTTGAGGTGGAGCCGTCGCTTTTGAAGATCCTCGCAAGCATTTACCCGCCAGGCACGTCAGAAATTGTCCTTCAGAACAAGGTCCTCGACATAATGTCGACAGTGCTTGCCGGCGCAATTGTCCTGCACGTGGCATACGGCGCGATAATGGGCTCTGTCACTGCGTTGTTCCTAGAAAGGCAGTGGCACAAAAAGCAGGAAAAAGTTGCAGGCTCTTCATCCGCGTCCATAGCCGGCTAACCTTTCCTGCCAGAGTTACACCGGCTTTGGTATCACTACGGCGTCTTCCGCCTTGAAATCTTCAATGAGGGAATTTCGAATGCTAGTCAGCGTTTCATGCGCCTTGTCAAGGGTCATGTTCCTGTCAAGCTCGACATGCACCTGTGCTGAAAAGTCCTGACCTACTGGCCGGAGCAGTATTTTTTCCACCTTGACTTTGAACCTGCTTTCGATGTGCTTTGTTATCTCCTGCTGGAGCTCTGGGTTCTTTACTGCGTCTATCAACACAAGGGTCGATTCCTTGAACGCTGTGGCAGACATGAAAAAGATGTACACCGCGATCAAGATGCTACCAACAGAGTCCATGTAGGGAACCCCGAAATACGCGGCGGCTACGCTTGCAAGCCCGACAAACGACGCTGTTCCGTCTTTGATAGAGTTCTTGGCGTCAAGGTTGAGCGACACCAAGTTGTACTCTTTTGCGACTTTTCGCACCTTGAAGGCGCGGTGAATCGATATGCCTCCAGCGGCCGCCAGAGTCACCATTGTTATTTCGATGTGCTCCACCTTGACAGGATTCAGTATCCTTTCGTACGCGTGATAGACAATGAACGCGCCAAGCACTAGGATTACTACAGCAGCCACGAACGCGGCAAAACTCTCTATCTTGGCGTAGCCAAAGTGGAATAGCTTGCTTCTGGGTTTTTGCAGCATCCTTATTCCAAACCATACGATAAATGACACGAGCGCGTCTGCAAGCGAGTCAAGGCCATCGGCAAAGAGTGTAAGGCTCCCGCTGGCTGCAGACACTAGCATCTCTGCGACTCCAATGCCTACCAGTGTCCATATCGATACCCAGGCCGCTTTTCTGGCCTCTTCAAAAACTCTAGACTTGTCCAAAAAGTGGTTATTGTAGAGAAGCTTGTTCTGCTTAATTATACCTTTGTTAGCCGCTGGCTGCTGCAAGATGCCTTTTCACAGCGACGCACACGTCAGATGTGTGGAACGGCTTTTGCAGAAACCCTTCTTTTATAGATGGCAGCGCCTTCTTGAGCTCCTTGTCAACCTCGTATGCGGTCATGACAAGGACCTTGATATCGGGTCTTATCTTCTTGGCTCGCTTTGCAAGCTCTGCGCCTGACATGTCGGGCATCCTGATGTCAGTTATGATAAGGGAATACTCTGACGCGTTGTTCTTGAAATGCTCAAGGGCGGCCACCGGATCAGTAAAGGCGTCAACTGCATAGCCCCAGCGCAAGAGCGAGAGCTCTACTATCCTGAGAATATCGGGCTCGTCGTCGACTGCCATTATCCGTACTTGTTTCAAGCATGATAATCCCTGCGCTAATTTATTTAAGGCTTGAGTAGCTTGCAAACAGAAATTATAAGCGGGCTTGCACAGATGCCAAGGCAATGCAGGGCAACACCGCGGAAGTGCTGTACGACCGACAAGAGATCATTAAAGCTATCCAACAGTTTCAGGCCGGCACGAAAAAGTTCTGGGGCGCGTGCGTCGATTCCACGCTACCTGCGTTTTCTGTCGGCAAGGTAAAGCAAGGGTATCTTGACGCAAAAAAGCGTGGGGTCAGGATAATGTACATCACTGAAATAACCAAAGAGAACCTGCCTCACTGCATGGAAATAATAAAGTTTGCAGAGCTTCGGCACCTTGGAGGAGTCAGGGGCAACTTTGCGATAAGCGACACTGAATACGTGGCAGGGGTAAAGCGTGGCGACTCTCTGACAAGCCTTGTGCGCTGCAACATAAAAGAGCTGGTGCGGCAGCAGCGCTATGTCTTTGACACTCTTTGGAAGCAGGCCGTGCCTGCAAATGAAAGGATTGCCAAGGTCTGATTCAGGCGGCCCCGGGCTGCCACTCGTTATGCGGCTCTCTGACAGCCACTGCTTCGCTTCCTTTTGATTTGGCGCTACTAACAAGCGGCCTCGAAGTTATGGGTGCTATTATACTAGTCACAAGCCCTATTGCCACCGCTATTGAAAAGAGCGTCAAGTCTATCACGCCGGCCGCAAAGCCTATTGACGCAATGACAAGCTCGACCATGCCCCTGCCGTTCATTAAAAAGCCTATCGCGAGGCTAATTTCGCTGTTAAAACCAACGATCTTTGCGCCAGCGTACCCTGCAACTATCTTTGCAGCTATCGCTACTCCTAAAAGAGCGAAAAAGAGCGGGATCGCGCTGACAAGCGACTGTACGTTGAACTCTATTCCAATGAGCGCGAAAAATATTGGCGCAAAGAACCCAAATGTGATTGCGGAAATTATGCCATATACCCGCTTGAAGTTCCGCCAGCCGATCATTTCTTTGTAGACTACAAGTCCGGAGAAGAAAGTGCCGATGATAAAGTGGAGCCCAATGTCCTGCGCGATAAGCGATATAACTATCGTCGTTATGAGCAGTATGCCAAAGGCCGCCTCCTTTGTCTGCAGCTTGTGAAAGTACGGCTCGACTCTGCTTGGAAGCCAGCTCGCTGTCTTGCGAAAGAGTATGTCAAAGAGGAATATGCCGCCAAGAAATGCTGCAATCTTGACTCCAGAGCCTGCGAGGTTGCCAAGGTCCAACTGGCCGTTGCCTGCAGAGACTTGGAGGATTATCGAAAGCACAACAAGAGATAGTATGTCGTTGACTACAGCAGCAGTTATCACGGTGTTGCCAAGCCTGCTGTTTAGCACGTTAAACTGCATCAGGACTATTGCGCTCACTGGCACTGCAGTGATTGACAATAGCAAGCCCATGAAAAGCGACTGAATTGTGCCAAGCCCAAAGAGCATCGACACATAGGTGCCGGAGAGCAGGGGAACAAAGAATGCAATTACAGATATCACTATCGCAGACTTGCCGGCACGCCTTATCTCACGCGGGTCCATTTCTAGCCCCGCTAGGAACATCAAGAAAAATACTGCAAGGTCTGACAAGACCTGCAGGTTTGAGCTAGGCGAGATGAGCCCGAGAAGCGAAGGGCCTATTATGACCCCTGCCAAGAGCTCGCCCACCAGCGGCGGCTGCTTTACGCGCTGGAAAAGCTCGCCAAGAACCCGTGCAGCCACCAAAATGATGACGATGCTGACGAATAGCTGCTCAGTCGCCACTTTATTACAAGGAGCGCTTTTTCTATTAAACGGTTAGTAGCT
>JAJPDY010000009.1 GCA_023252395.1 Nitrososphaera sp.
CTTGGCAACCCCCGCCCAGACTGCAGCAAACAGCAGCCAAATTTATCTATTATTATATAATGGTCGCAATATTGGAAAGCAAGATGCAGGAATCTAGGCCGCGGCTCTTTGGGACAAACGGCGTGCGCGGGATATACGGTCAGGAACTTACACATGATCTGGTTATCGATCTATGCTACGCCCTTGGCACGTATTTTGGAAGTGGGCCAATAGTTATTGGAAATGACGGCAGAAACTCTAGCCCCGCGCTTTCAAGGCTTGTCAGGTCTACTCTCAACTCTGCCGGGCTTGATACTGCAAATGCAGGGCTCGTGCCGACTCCGTGCCTTCAGTATGCCGCAAAGCGCATGGGATACCGAGGCGGCATCATGATAACTGCGTCACACAACCCGCCCCAGTACAATGGCATCAAGCCCACCGCCCCTGACGGGGTAGAGATACCAAGAGAGGACGAGCTCATAGTTGAAGATGTTTATTATTCAAAGAAATTTGCAAAAATAGATGGACATGGCCGCGACTTTGTCGACGACAGGGTTGTCAGCTCGTACATTGACGCGGTGCTGTCGCTTGTAGACGTTGACAGGATAAGGGCGCGCAGGTTCACAGTCGCGATGGACACGGGCAACGGCGCGCAAGCCAAAGTCGCCCCACTTGTCGCAGAAAAGCTAGGCTGCAAGGTCATAGTTGTCAACGGTCAGATAGACGGCGATTTCCCCGGCCGCGGCTCAGAGCCGACGCCGGACAACCTTGGGGTGCTCGCAGAGACTGTCAGGTCAGCCAAGGCCGACTTTGGAGCCGCCTACGATGGCGACGGCGACAGGAGCGTCTTTTGCGACGACACCGGCTCAGTCTACATGGGCGACAAGACGGGAGCGATTTTGATAAAGCACTTGCTCGCAGAAAAGCAAAAGGGGTCTGAAGTCGTGTGCCCCATCAACACTTCAATGGCGCTGTCAAAGGTAGTCGAAGCCGCCGGCTCGAAAATAGTCTACACCAAGGTAGGTAGCGTCGAAGTTTCAAGGGAGATGGTCAGGCGCAAGTGCCCACTCGGGCTTGAAGAGAACGGCGGGTTCATGTACGGGGCGCTTAACGAAGTGAGGGACGGGGCGATGGCCACAGCTCTGGTGCTTGATATGCTGGCGTCAGGCAAGGAATCGTTTTCGCAGCGAATAGCGCAACTGCCAAAGACGTTTCAGTACAAGACAAAGTTTGTGTGCCCTTCAAGAGAAGTGATCGACAGGGTAGTCAAGGCGTGCATCGAGCATGGAAGCCCGAAAAAGGTCGAGACCATGGACGGGGCCAAGATATGGATCGACGAGGAAACATGGATAATGATGAGGCCAAGCGGCACAGAGCCATTGATAAGGATGTACGGCGAGTCCACCGACAAGTCGCTCCTTGATTCAAAGGTTGAAGAATACAGGCGGCTGATCCAGTCCAAAATATAGTCATGGACAACGTTTTTAATACGCCTACTATTTTAGTGAAGAATAATAAGATGATCCCAATGGGTGATATCAAAAATTGAGCAAGCCATATTACGTAAAGTTTGAAGCTCCTAAAGATTTAGTGACCGCAGTTTACGAAGCAGTGCGCGTAGCAAAGCAGAGCGGCAAGGTACGCAAGGGCACCAACGAGACCACAAAGGCAGTAGAACGCGGCCTTTCAAAGCTCGTCGTGATTGCCGAAGACGTAGAGCCGCCAGAAGTAGTCGCACACCTGCCGATACTCTGTGAAGAAAGGAATTCGCCGTTTATCTTTGTGCCAAGCAAGCAGCAGTTGGGCGTGTCGCTTGGAATCGACGTCGGTTCCGCAGCCGCCACGATAATTGACGCTGGCGAAGCGCAGCACATCATAGAGCAGGTCGTCAGCTCTATCGCCGGCCTGAAGGGAACGGCCAAGAAAGAGTAAGCGGAGGGCTGAAAAGTAATGAGCAAGGCTGCCGAAGAAAAGGTCGTTCCTGCCGAAGTCATTCAGATAGTTGGCAGGACTGGCATTGCAGGCGAAGTCATACAGGTGCGAGTCAAGGTTCTCGAAGGCAAGGACAGGGGCCGCATACTTACAAGGAATGTCAAGGGCGCGATCAGGCTAAACGACACTTTGATGCTGAGGGAAACGGAGCGCGAGGCCCGCAAAATAAGGTGATATTATGAGCAAGACAGCAACTTCACTTCGCAACTGCTTCTTCTGTGGAAGGCACATTACCACCGGTCAGGGCCAGATGCTTGTGAAAAACGACGGCCATGTGCAGTGGACGTGCTCTAGCAAGTGCAAAAAGAACCTGCGCGTGCTAAAGCGCGACTCTAGAAAGCTAAAGTGGACTGCCCACTACGCAAAGGGCGGAATCCGCGTCAAAAAGAAGTAGTGTAGCTTATGGCAGTCGAGCAGACACTTATTGTAGTCAAGCCAGACGGCTTTAAGCGCCAGCTGACAGGCAAGGTGCTTGCCCGCTTTGAAGAAAAGGGCTTCCAGATAAAGAACCTGAAATCATACAATTTTACAAAGGAAAAGGCGCAAGAGTTCTACTCTGTCCACAAGGACAAGCCGTTCTTTGGCGAGCTGGTGTCGTTCATATCCTCGGGGACTGTCGTGGCGTGCATACTGGAAGGCAACAACGCAGTCAACACAGTGAGGATAATGATTGGGGCGACAAAGTCGTTTGAGGCGGCGCCTGGAACTATCAGGGGCGACTTTGGCCTTGGCTTTACCGACAACATCATACACGCCTCAGATTCGCCTGAAAGCTTCATAAAAGAGTCGCGAGTCATTTTTAGCTGACGCTGACTCTAATTGGTAGACCTTCGGCAGCCGGTAGTAGTAGTTTTAGGTCACGTAGACTCTGGCAAGACTTCTCTACTTGACAAGATAAGGGGCACTGCAGTGCAGGCCCGCGAAGTCGGAGGCATCACCCAGCACATCGGCGCGAGCTTTTTCCCTGTTGAAACAATCAAGGAGATAACCGGGCCGCTTTACAACCAGCTGGCCAAGAGCGAAACTCCGATACCGGGGCTACTTGTCATTGACACGCCCGGCCACGAAGTGTTTGCAAACCTCCGGGCGCGTGGAGGCTCTGCTGCTGACATTGCAATTGTCGTAGTTGACGTCAACAAGGGATTTGAAGCCCAGACTATGGAAAGCATCGACATCCTGAAGAACCGCAAGGTCCCCTTTGTCATTGCGCTCAACAAGGTGGACATGGTCGCAGGCTGGCGGGGCTCTTCAAAGTTCATCTCTGAAGAAGTGAAAAAGCAGGAAATGCACATCCAGACCGCACTTGACGAAAAGATATACACAGTAGTTGGCACGATGTCAAGGCTCGGGTTCCCTTCAGAGGCGTTCTGGCGCGTCAAGGACTTTACAAAAGAAGTGGCAATAGTGCCAGTGAGCGCAAGGTCCGGAGTAGGGATACCTGAACTGCTTGCAGTTCTTGTAGGCCTCACGCAGCAGTACATGGCAAAGAGGCTTGAGAGGCACACAAGCGGGACAGCAAGGGGCATCATGCTTGAATTCAGCGAAGAAGTCGGCCTCGGGCCGTCGGCGAACATCATACTGCTTGACGGCAAGCTCAGGCAGGGCGACTCTATTGTTGTCGGCAAGCGCGACGGCGCGATTGTCACCAAGGTAAAGGCGCTCCTATTGCCAAAGCCGCTTGACGAAATGCGCGACCCGCGGGACAAGTTCAAGCCGGTGAGCGAAGTCATTGCGGCCGCGGGGTTAAAGATAACGTCGCCTGACTTGGAAGGCGTGCTTGCGGGAAGCCCGCTTTACGTATACGAGCGCGAAAAAGGCGAGGAGGAGCTTGAAAGGCTCAAGTCGCTTGTAGAATCTGAAATAAAGAACGCCTTTGTCAGCAACAGGGAAGCGACAGGCATCATACTAAAGTGCGATACCATAGGCTCGCTTGAGGCCATAACGGACTTGCTCAAAAAGGCGCAGGTGCCGATCAGGATGGCAGACATTGGCAACATCACAAGAAGAGACGTGGTCGAAGCTGCCGCGGTAAAGGAAAACGACAGGTACTTGGGAGTGGTGCTTGGCTTTAGTGTCAAGGTGCTCGACGACGGCCAGAGTGAAGCCCTGAACAGAGGAGTTAAGATTTTCAACGAGCAAATAATCTACAACTTGGTTAGAAGCTACACCGACTGGGTAGCGTACCAGCGCGAGCACGAAGAATCCATACTGTTTAATGAGCTTCCACCGGTATGCCAGTTCCAGTTCATGAAGGGCTTTATCTTTCGGCATAACGACCCTGCCGTGTTTGGCGCAGAGATACAGGTGGGCAAGCTCAAGCAAAAAGTGCACGTGATAAACGAAGAAGGCAAAAAGGTAGGCACGGTCCACCAGATTCAAGAAAGCGGCAAAGCCATTGACGAAGCGACAGTGGGCATGCAGGTTGCAGTTTCCATAAAGGAGCCGACGATTGGCCGCCAGATAAACGAAGGCGACATTTTCTATACAGACATCAACAGCAGGCAGGCCAAACAGCTATTGGAGAGGTTCAACCACCGGCTGAACGAAAAGGAAAAGGAGATCCTAAACAAGGTTATCGCCCTGAAAAGAAAGAGCGACCCGACGTTTGGATACCTATAGCCGGATCACTGGTATTTCTGGAGCAGACCTTCTAGGCCCTTTTCGCCGACTGCGCCAACGGCCCTGTCGACTGCCTTGCCGTTCATGAACATTATGAATGTTGGAATGGCATAGACGTCGTAGCGCATGGCCACTCCCTGGTTGTCATCCACGTTGAGCCTCCCAAATGTCACTTTGCCGCCATATTTCTTGGCCAGCTTGTCAAATATGGGGAGCATGAACTGGCAGGGACCGCACCATGTAGCCCAAAAGTCCACCAATACTGGCTTGCTGCCTCCTACTACTTCATCAAAGTTTTTCTCGCCAAGTTCCATCAGATTGCTGCTGGCGGCGTGCATGCTTGCCGCCTTTTTGTCCTCACTCATGTTCCTTACATTAAAAGTGAATTATTTACTATTTAAGATTTATTGGCGGGTTGCCATTTTTAGCGCCTGCGCCTTGCCATAAAGAACCAAACCACGCTTGCAATCCCCGCGCCGCCTGCGAGTCCAATCAGGGTTGCAGACATGATCGCCGGCATAGTGTTCGACACTACTATTGGGGTGGTTGAAGTTCCTTCGTTGCCTGCCGCATCGGCAGCAACAAGCTTTAGCTCGTACTTGCCGTCTGGAAGCTCTGTCGTGTCAAGGTCGTACTCGCTCATGCCTGTCACGTTCATGCTCTTTCTGTCGCCTACCTTGAGAGTCACGTAGCTGAGGTTTGGATCCTGAGCCCCGAGCATTATTCTGGCCGTGCCCCTTACGTCTGAAGAGCCATCCAGTGAAAGAGAAGTGGTTGGGGGAGCCCTGTCAATAACAAGTTCAACGTTTCGCGTAACATTGTTTCCGGGAACGTCTTTGGCGGTGATTGAAAACAGGTACGAGCCTTCAGGCAGCGATGTTGAATTTATCGCGGCAGACGAAGATGCGCCTAGCTGGGCTTTTGTCGCGTTAGGGATAACGACTTCCAGTGGTGCCGCCACCCCGTTTTTGTCAGTGACGTTCCATGACAGAACGATGTCTTTGGATGTCACTACCTTGTCTGCTACTTGTTGCCGGCTGCCGTTCTGTCCAAGCACGAAAATGTCTGCAGACGGCGGCGTATTGTCAACTTCAAAGGTGGAGACAAATGAGGACATGTGGCCTACAGAGTCTGAAGAGTCGACCCTAAGCCTGTGCATACCGTCTGCAAGTTTGCCATCAAGCGGTATGTCAAACGAAATGCCATTGCTATTGACATTAAGGACTGTAAAGAGGAGCGGGCTGACAGGATCGTCAGTGTCTATCGTGTAGGAATATCCTGCAAGGTGTTCTTCATTGATGGTGACTGGGATGCTGTGCAGAATGCTGCCGACGTATTTCGGCAAGTCGACCGTTATCGCAGGGGCGGAGCTGTCAGGAAGTATTGTAGAGAACTTGGCTTCAACTTCCACCGGCTCGTATAGGCTGTTGCCGTGGAAGAGCGTGTTATGCAGCAAGACAGAGTAGACGCCTGTCTGGTTGATAGGCACATGTAATAAAGTGGAATTCTTGCCGTTGTTCTGGCTAAAGTAGAACGCTCCGCCTTCGCTAAATGAGGTGGTGCCGAGCCAGTCATTTGTCGGCCACCCGGCAAAGGTCTCAAAGACTCCGGACGGGACGCTTGTTGCAACCGTCCTGCCGTCAGGCCCGTAGACCAGCGCGTTGATGCTAGTCGAGTTGTGTGGCCACGATACTTTCAGGCTCATTGAAGTTATCGTCGGGTCGTCAACAGTGAAGTAGTACGAGCGCCAGTCGCCGGCGGAATACCGCGACGTCATGTCAAACAGGCCGCCGATGTAGCCGTTTGGCCGCAGGCCAAGGCTGCCTTCGCTTGTTGCTGGATCGGGCGAGGCCACTACAGGCACGTCCTTTGGAACTGGCTTGCTTGTAACCACATAACTCACGGGCATCAGCACCGCGTGGCCGCCCCTTACTGCAGACGAGATCATTATAGAGCCGGAATAGATTCCAGGCAGCGTCCCCTCTGGCACGTCGATGTTGGCTTTGATCTTATTACTGCCTTCCGCCGGAAGCATCAGCGCCACCTTGCCCTCACTGTCGCCTCCATCAAGGCTGATTACCGGATTTTGCTGCCTCTGGTAAAACTCGACAGTGAGGGTATAGCTCATCGCAGTAGAGTTGATCTGCCTGTCGCCCTGCCAGAACGAAAAGACTGTTGGAACAGGATATACTCCTATCAGGGGCGTGTTCTTGAATGCCTCGCCGGGGTCAGATATCCTCATCTCCTGTACCGTGCCCCATGAGCCTCCCCTGTTTACCATCGAGGTTTCCTTGAACGATACCTTGCCGTCCTTGTCGCCATCAGCCCAGTCATAGCCGTAGATCGAAGCGATTCGCAGGCCGTCACCGAAAACCTCTGTCATGTTCATAAAGTCTTCAAACTGGAAATTCACCCTTGCAACCATCAAGTCGGCGTTGTCGGGTATTCCGCCCATTTCCTGAATGTTGTAATAGTTTGGAACGTAGCCAAATTCTGTGGCATTATAGATAGGGTCTACTTCGTAGGGTCGCGTCGTGTTGTGTATCTCGTACCTGCCTACCAGCTTTTCTACAACGGGCGAGGCTTGAACTGCGATCTCTTTGCTTGTCGGGTTGTCGATTACAATGTCTGTCGAGGCAGAGCCACCTTGCTCGACATAGCCGGCAAACCACCTGGATTCTTTGAACTTTGCGTATAGCCTGTCAGCGATGTCCTGCCCGCCGTCAATGATCCCAAGGGTCCTATTGTAGGCGTAGACCGCGCCGGACATGGAAGACAGGATGTTTGGAACCGTGTCTTCAGTATATGCAGAAAACTTGCCGTGCTTGCCTTCTGCAAGGTCCACTGCCGCAAGAGCGTCAACTCTGCCGGACCCTTGCACAAACGGGTCGTTCTTCAAGTCCTTGGCAGAGGACATCAAGATGCTCTTTACCGTGAACGGGTCGGCTAACTTGTTCTGCTCCCTCAAGTCCTCAATTACAAGGGCGGCGGCTCCGGCCACCATCGGCGCGGCCATGCTGGTCCCGCCAAAGAGCGCGAACGCCCCATCACTGTTAGAGTCGTCTTTAGTAGTCTGCAGGTTTTTCAGGTTTACGATGGTCGGCGTAAAGCCGTACTCGCCTATCGCCATCAGCTCCGGCTTTGGGTCGCCAAGCAGGCCCGGACCCCTGCTTGAAAAGTCTGCCACTTCGTCAAAAGGCTCTGAAGAGCTCCCAAAGCGCGTGACGTTTGCAAGGCCGTCGTACCCAATGTGCACATTGTTTGTAGTTGCGCCGACAGAGATCGTAAGTGGCGCGACGTTTGGAGACCCGACAGACCCGTAGCCAAGGCCGTTGTTCCCTGCGCTGTTTATCATTACGACTCCGGGGTAGCCGTTGGCAAGGAGGTCGGGCACTGAAAGAAGCGACGCAAACATTGAAAGTATGTCGTATCCCGGCCCGTACTGCAGGAGCGGGAACGACGCGACGCCCCAGCTGTTGCTAATGATGTCTGCCTTGTGATCGCCAGAGTATTCCCACCTGCCGGTCTCACTGTCAAGGTCAAATCCTGAGGCGTAGAGCCACCCGTAGAGCGAGTCGCCTGCCCATAACGCCTTGACCGGAATTATCTTTGCGCCGGGGGCGATGCCGGCAAGCTTGTATTTTGTGCCGTTGCCGTAAATGTCATATTCCTGCTTTCCGTGCGAAGCCACAGTCGCAGCCGTACTTGAGCCGTGAGTCTGCAAGTCGTACATGACTCCAAAGTAGTCGCCTGCCGGGTCCATCGGCTCTAGCAAATCTGCAACTGCCACGCCGCCAGAGCCGCTTTCGTACGCGAGCGCAGGCTTTGTCTTGTTGCTTGCTACCTGCCACAGGTCTACTACGCGCGCGCCAGCGGTGCCGGCGCTAAAATCTGGAAAGCCGTCCTTGTCATAGTCGTAGGTAAGAAATTCATTGCCGTCGCCAATCTTTATCGGTGTGTCGTCTGTGAAATCAAAAGAAGGCTGCGAGATAAGGTGCTCTATGTCGTTGTTTCCAACGCGCGCCAGCTCGTCTTGCGTGTAAAAGTACCACCCTGAATACATGTCCGGTATTATCGTGTCGTACACGCCTGCTTCTTTGCTGTCTACCACCAGCACCGGCACGAGCGCAAAAGTTATTGTGCCAAACTGCATCTGGGTCTGGTAGATTATTCCAAGGCGGTAGACTCCGCTTGCAGAGTGGATGTAGTCGTCAGGGCTGTGCCCGATTACCCAGTCCACGCTTGCGGTGGCGTTTAGCACTGGGGAGCCAAATACCGGGTAGAGCGAGTTGTAGATGGGGATGTTGCCATGCGACGTATCGAGAAGGACCATCCCGGTGCTATTGACGTAGACAAACGAAGTCATGTTGTCTGGCAGGTCAGATTCGGTGGTGTTGCGCACTCTGCCTGACTCGTCTATGTTTGCAAGATAAGTCGCCCTTGTCAGCACGATGCCCTGACCGTCTGCATCAAGCATTATCGGGACGCCATTTTTGTCCCTTGCAAGCGAGTCCTGCATGTCTGGGTTTGCAAAGTCTGTGCCGGTGTCGACTATGGCCACGTTTACTCCGCTGCCATCGATGTGATATTCCCTTTCTACCGCGTCAGAGCCGATTATCGACGAGCCGAGGAACCTGCCCGGGTCTGCCGCGCCTTCTGGCAGCGAATCAAACTGGAGCGGCGAGTCAACTGAATACGAAAAGCCCAGGTTTGAGGGCAGGGGCGTCTTTGAAACTGCCATGCCAAGGAGCGGCTGGCCGTTTTGCATCGATCCGCCAAGGCCCACAACATGCGCGCTGCTGCCCAGCGCGGCAACATTGCCAGAGCCATAGACAAGGGCGCGGCTCGGGTTGCCGTTGTACTTTAATTCTCCAAGATTGACAAAGCCGCCAAAGTCCGACTTGACTGCATTTTTGTCAATTGCAAAGCCGTTGATGTTTACAGTGTCAGCGTTCTGCGGGTACGGCGCAGCCTTGCCGGGAAAAGAGGTCAGCAGCCCTGATTCGTTAAATGACAATGAAAAGGCAGGCACTGCCACGGCAGAGGCTATTATCAGAAACAACAGGATAAGCGAAAAAAGAGTACGAAGCATGTAATACGCTATTGTTATAGAGGATAACTCTTGGTTATTACGATTTCGCTACTAGAAAGAAAATGAGAAGGAAGGGGAAAAATTATTTCAAAAGGTCGTCGTACTTGCCTGCGGTGATGTCTGCAAAGACTTCCTTGGCAGGCTTGCCTTCGACCTTGACTCCCATGCTGACACATGAGCCTATCACTTCCTTGACCGCGCCCCTGACATCCTTTGCGTACGAGCCGTCGATCTTCATCTTGGCTATCTTTACGGCGTTTGCCATTGTAAGATCGCCGGCATAGTTGGTGCCAGCAGTGCCGGAGCCCTTTGGCACGCCGGCTTCCTTGCATACAAGCGCAGCGGTCGGCGGGATTCCGACTTCAATCGTGAATTTCTTGGTCTCCGAGTCGACTTCGACCTTGACTGGAACCTTCATGCCTGGAAAGTCTTTAGTCTTTTCATTAATGGTATTTACAACCTGCAACACGTTAACGCCCATCGGACCCAGCGCCGGACCAAGAGGTGGCCCTGCATTGGCTTCTCCGCCGCTAACAAGCGCAGAGATGGATTTCTTGTCGCCCATATACAGGGTGCAGTGTATACAGCCAAATTATAATTCTTGCTCTTGTATTGCCTGAGAACCCCCTCTTGACAGGTTTTTAAGCCTGTATCTTGCTATTGGAAACTGGATGTCGGATCAGGAGCCCAATGAAGGCGTTGGGTCTTTATTCTTCGAGCTTGCCGGCGACCTTCGCCTCTCGATGCTGACAAAGCTGAGCCAAAAGAACTACAGGCTGTCCCAGCTTGCGTCAGAGCTAGACGCCACCATGCAGGAAGCCCACAGGAACATGTCGCGCTTGATAGAGTCGGGCATTGTGGCAAAGGACAGGGAAGGCGACCTAGTGCTCACTGCTTATGGCCGGACTGTAGTCGCGATAATCCCGAGTTATGACTTTCTGTACCAAAACAAATCATTTTTCCTTGACCACAGCCTTGGCGACTTGCCGCCCAAGTTCTTGCAGCGAATGGGGGCATTCAGGCACTGCGAAGTGGTGCACGGAGTCATGGCGATACTCCAGCGCTGGAAGAACCTTTACGCGGGCTCTGATAGCTACATCAAGGAGATAATGTCGCAGGTGCCCCTTGACCTAATTGAGACCGTGACTAGCAGAGTCGAGCATGGAGTGAAATTCTCGTACATATTTGCAAGCAACGCGGTCGTGCCAAAGGGCAGGATACAACTTTTGCAAAAAGTCGGGTGGCGCAATTTCATCAGCAAGGGAATTGTTGAGCGAAGGATGCTGCCAGAAGTGAAACTGATGACAATTTTCAACGAAAAGTCGGGTTGTGTGCTTTTTCCAGACATGAAGGGCGAGCCTGATCTCAACACGATGTTTTATGGCGAGGACAAGGAATTTCTCGAATGGTGCTCGGATCTGTTTGCGTACCAGTGGGAAAAGGCCGAGCCATTTGACGAAAACAAGCTAAAGCGCGAAGTGTAGATCAGGTTTTTATACATCGCATCCCCATCAGGATGGCATATGCCAAAAGCCTTTGTTCTCATGAATGCAGAACTTGGAAGCGAAGATTCTCTTGTTAGCGATTTGAGGAAACTTGACAGCGTAAAAGAAGTGTACCAGGTTTACGGCGTTTACGACATTGTGGCGCAGGTAGAAGCAGACACGATGGAAAAAGTCAAGGAAACAATCACATGGAAACTGAGAAAGCTCAACGGCGTAAAGTCTACCCTGACAATGATTGTCATGGAATAATCAGGCCGGAGCCTTTATCACAATTTTATAAAAGTACTTGCTCACCAGTGCAAACGAAGCTCCCAAGAACGCTATGGCCAGAGCAAAAGTCACGCCGTAGCCAAGCGTCGCCGCGATTTCTCCGGCCATGATGGAGCCTGTAAGAAGGCCAGCTCCCGTTATCGCGCTATTGACGCCAAGCACGCTTCCCTCTCTGCCGGCAGGAATCATCCGAAGTAGCGATGACGTGGTTGTGGTGTTCCAGATGCTAAAGCCGACTTCGGCGGCGATAAACGCAAAAAGCGTAGTCATCAGTATCGATGAGGGGTTGCTTGCAAATGCAACTGCCGCAGTCACTGCAAGGATTATCCCGGACATCCTTGGAATGTAGGCTAGCCTGCCCATCTTTTCTTCGCCTCCGCGGGCGACTAGCTTGTGGTTGAACGGCAGGAAAAAGACCTTTGACAAATGGAGTATAGTGTAGGCAAGGAACACCTGCGAGTCTGTGACTCCGCTATCTTTCAGAAACGGGGTGTACGGCGTGTACAGCAGGTTGCCAGAGAGAAAATACAGGCCGGTGCCTGCAAAGAACAGGAACTCTTTTTTTGAGATGCTTGACCGCAGCTTTGAAAGCGACATGTCAGACATTGGCTTTAGGAACATCACGGGGGCCTGCTTGAGCCTGTTGGCAAGGGCAGCCGGCGACATGGCCATCGCCTTTCGCTCAAGCGTGGCCGGCGAGTCCTTTACAAGCATTATCGTCAGGACAAGCGAAGAAATTGCTATTGCAGAGCAGATCACCGCGTACGACTGCGCGTCATGCTGCATGAGCCACAGATAACCTGCCAGCATCGCAATTACAAGGCCGGCGGCGCTGATAAGCGAAGTCCAGCTGAACGTCTTGAGCCAGTCTTCTCTCCTTGATTTTTCCATCACAAGGAGGTTTGTCGCAGGAGCTGGTCCCACGCTGAAAAACCCTACTATGGCAGACAGGAGCATCAAAAGAGGGATGCTTGTGACAAAGTACATCGAGGCGGCGGTTATCGCGATTGCCGCTGTGCAGATTGCGATTATCATCTTCCGCCAATGCATAGCGTCTATCAGCTTGCCCCAGAATATTGCGCCAAGTGTAACTGCAAAGTTTGACAAAAACATGGCTATTGCCACTTCCCGGACTTCTCCTCCGAGCGCCAGCATGTAGATTGGGATGATTGTCGACAGGCCGGTGCTGCTTGCGTTTAGCGGCACAAGGTACCATGCCCAGTTGCGATTAGCTAGGGAGAGGGTAGAAGCCTGCAACGATTAATCTACTTCAATAATGAACTGTGAAATTCGATTATAAAATTAGTCTGGTATTAGATTATGACAACAGTCTACATATTAACATGGGATGGGCGCGGATCGTAACTTTAATGAACCCGGCCTCCGATTAGAGCCCTGATGGGCCTCTTTGGCAGAAAAGGCGGCGACAGTAGCGAACAAAAGAAGGTGTTCAAGTGCCCGCATTGCAACATGACGTTTGACGACAAGGAAAGGATGAAGCGCCACACGAGAAAGGCTCACGGTGAAAAGGGTGGAGGCGACATGCCAAACGTGAACCCCTTTGGCTTCTAGTACAAAGACTTATTTCTTGTTGATGCAATCTAGAGGTAGCCCGGGTTAGCATGTTTCCAATCCATGATGATACGCAGCGCATGCATGGCAGGCCGTACCTGAACTATGGCATGATTGCGGCAAATGTTGTTGTGTTCATTTGGCAGATCAGCGTCGACCCTTCGTGCATAATCGGGTGCCAGAACGAGCAGCTATTTTTCCAGTACGGATCCGTGCCTGACATTATCTTTAACGATCCGGTGCACGGGATTCCGACCATCTTTACTTCGATGTTCATGCACGGAGGCATCGCCCACATTTTTGGCAACATGATCTTTTTGTTTGTGTTTGGCGACAATATCGAGGATAGGTACGGCAGGATAAAGTACGTCCTGATATACCTCGCATGGGGAGTAGCGGCTGCTCTTTTGCACAGCGCGATCGCAGTAGCTACAACAGAAGGCAACATCCCAGCAGTCGGGGCGTCAGGAGCAATTTCCGGTGTGCTCGGGGCATACCTTGTAATGTACCCAAGGGCCAGAATCTTTACGATAATAGCTGCGTTTTTCATAACCACGGTCAGAATCCCTGTTCTGATATTCATCCCGTTCTGGTTTGCCATGCAGGTGATCTTTGGACTTTTGGGCCAGTTCGGGCCGGCAGGAGGCGCAGACACCGGCGTGGCATATTTTGCCCACATTGGCGGGTTTGTGGCAGGAGCCGCATCCGGCCTTGCGTGGAGAGCACTTCCTGACTCTATAAAGTACAAGGGCGCTATCAGCGCCGGAGCTGGCGCAAAGCCGGGATGGAACCCGATGACAAGAAAGGCGCGGCCAAGGATAGAAGATGTGTCGCCTGTGTCGGCGCCAGAAGTGATAGAAGGACCCGACTACTACGAAGTAATTGCCGAGGTAAGAGGAGTCTCTGATGCCTCTGACATCAGCGCAAGCTACGAGGCAGGGAGCAGGCAGGTGAGGATAGTGGCAAACGGCTCGAAAAAGTACGAGCTATTGGCAAAGCTGCCCGACACCGCGACAAACCCAGTAGTTAAATACATACAGTACCTCAACGGGATAGCCCGAATCCGGCTTGCAAAATAGCATATAACCTTACAGCAAATTTAAAATAACCCGCAGAGACCCTTTAATTTTACAATTTTAGGAGGAATGTGAGGAGAAAATGTCAATACAACAAGGTTCAGCTGGTGGCGTCCCGGTGTTGATTCTGAAGGAAGGGGCATCGCAGACAAAGGGTCGCGACGCACAAAAGAACAACATTACCGCTGCAAAGCTGATTTCAGAGATAGTTAGAAGTTCACTTGGCCCAAGAGGCATGGACAAGATGCT
>JAJPDY010000128.1 GCA_023252395.1 Nitrososphaera sp.
GTGTCTATTGCCTGCCCATCATCCACTGAAATGGATCCAGAATCGCGAATTTCTACAGTATTTACTCCATTAACTCCTCTCGCCTTATCATTGCTAAACTTTTGATCGTCTATTGT
The DNA here is from genome assembly GCA_023252395.1 of Nitrososphaera sp. Lineage (GTDB taxonomy): Archaea > Thermoproteota > Nitrososphaeria > Nitrososphaerales > Nitrososphaeraceae > Nitrososphaera. Next base: position 117 of record JAJPDY010000128.1, read on the forward strand.
CAGCTTGCTGTCATAAGTCATAAAGTATTCATATGAAGTGCTTGAGGAATCAAATTTGTTGTCAGCTGCTGTATTGTCTTTTGCCCTGCTGGCAATTATTCCATAGGTTGTTTTTGAAATGTCGTTGTCGTGGGCATTATTGTTCTGAGTCACTCCTTCGTCAGGCTTGCTTGGGTTTACAAAGTATATGCCCCTGCTCACGTTATGTATGGTGTTGCCATAGATCTCGTTGTCTGAAGACTCTGTAACGGATATGCCCGTTCTTACATTGGACAGCTGGTTGTTCTTGACGATGGAATCGTGCATGTTGCGAGACAGGGTTATTGCCGTCTGAGAGTCTTCGACCGTATTTCCATCTATTGTGACATGGTTGCAGTCAAGCGAGCAAATGATTCCAATAGGAGCTTGGCTGTCATGTACGTGGTTATTTGCTATCACAAAGTCGTGTGTTCCTGTATGAGGGTCAATATCGTACTTGTCATTATCGTGAAAGTCAGAGTTTTTCAAGTCAGAATCAGACAGATAAGAGGAAAAGAAGGCGTAGTGGTTATGGTGAAATTTCACGTTATCAATGTGTACATTTGTGCTGTTTTTGTCGGAGGAGCCTTCAAACGATATCCCGCGCTTGAACGACGTTTCCCCTCCATATCCGAGGTATGCAAACTCGGCATTTCTAATTGTTGCATCCGTTGTTTTATAGAATCTGACCCATGCCCTTTCAGCCGCCCCTTTGTTGTCTATTGGAGAATTCGTGGTTTCATTCCACGATGTGACTTTCACTCCCGAGATGTCTGCGTTAGAATGGTAATAGTATAGCCCGTTGCCCCCGGTGAATTTCACCCAAGATACTCCATCATCACTGGAGATTGTCAGTTTTGAGTCGTTTATCTGGAGAGTCGCCTTGACAATGTATTCTCCATCTCCCTTATTCTCTATTATTGATGGATTGTCTATGTCCTTTACAACCTGCGGAAGAGTGGTGTCGCAGCTCACAGTTATCGTGTTATTTGCAGAATCATAAGTTGCGCAAGCTGCATTTGCCGGCGCTGCTTGCAGAAACAATACAGATACTGCCATGAAATATAATATCGCCCAATTGTAAGCGCGCTTCCATTTTTTGCCAGCCTTTTCACGCAATCTTGTTTTCCGCGAAGATATCATGTATAAGAGTTATTTCTACTAATGCGCTGTAAACGCAAGTCTGAACTCATTTTTACACTCTGGCAAAAATCATGTCGCCGCGTAACAAACAGCTGGGCTTTTAGCTGCAATTTTCCGTGAATGGGAGCCTGAATCTTGTTTGTAATTTAACTTACTAACAGGTCCATAAATAACACTGAACAAATCGTTTTTTGAGATGCTTGGAGATGCCGTTCTTTATGAATCGCTAGATGCCACTCTATTTTCGCTTGGCAAACACACAAGGGACCTTGTGATTTCAACATTTGAGGCCAAGCGCGCAACGTTCCGGCCACAGAGCGTAGACGCGGAAAAAGTTGACAGGGTATTGTACGATCTTTTCGGCATGGGCTCAGATGCCATAATGATTTCTGCTTATGACAGGCTCAACAGGAGGCTGGCTATAGGCTTTGACGACAGCCTGACTCGAAGCTCTGTTGAGAAAATAAGGAAATGGCTCGAAGTAAACGGCAGAGAACCAGCTATTGTGTAGCGGGACATGAAGGTTCAGAAGCGATCAGTTGCAGATTCCGGCAAGATGCGCCAAGTCATCATGACGGCACTTGCGCTGGCAATAGCCGCTATCGCGGTTTTGATAAACCTTTTTCCTGACGAAGTAATGCTCAACAGCAGCGTGTCTGTTACGGCTACCGCAGGCATTGCGATGGTAATTTCTATAGTCATTGCTTTCAAGCAAAAAATGGACGGGCTGTATGGTAAAATTAACGCCGCACTTGCAATTGGTCTGGTATGCTGGTTTGCCGGCGAAGTGATATGGACGTATGACAACATCATAATTGGCAGAGAACCGGCGGAACTTTCTCTGGCAGACGCCCCTTGGCTTGCGCTCTATGGCTTCTTTGGGTATTACATATTCAAGTCGTACCGGTTCTTTGGCAACACGGTAAACAAGTACCACGCAATAATGGTGATAGGAGGCGTTGCCGCGCTGATGGCAAACACCCTCTTTACAGTTTACAGCACGCTAGAGAGCGTGCAGACCCTGTCGCCCCTGACAGTTGCAGTAAGGCTTGCCTATCCTGTCGGAGATGCCATCTTGATCGTTCCGTCGCTTCTCCTTTTGATAACGCTGCGCCACGGCCTGCTCACCTATACCCCGTGGCTTTTGATCTCGGTAGCTCTCATACTGATAGCGGCAGGAGACGTCCTCTTTTCCAACATTTCATTGCTGGCCGAATTTGACCTGAGCACGATAGCCTTTCCCTTGTATAACGCTGGCAATCTCTGCTTTGTCGGCGCTCTAGTATGGTACAACATGTTTGGGGTTTACGACCGGAGCAGGGCTTTAAAGTCCTACCAGGAAAGAAACAGGTAGAGTTACATAAAGTTGTTAACCGGCGCCAGGCGCGGATAGCCGGATGCCAATAGAGTTCAGCAGGCGCGCAGAGCAAGTGTTCAGCCCTGCATTCAGGGCAAGGGTTCTCCAGATATACAGCCACTTTCCGGAGCTGCAGGACAAGAGAATAGTCTGCGGCTCTATGAGGAGGCGCGGCTGGATCGAGGGCACCGCCACAGGCTGGACGTCGCCGCCAGTTTTCCGGCTGCAAGCCAACGTGTCAAACTACACGATAGCACATGAATTGACCCACCTGGTGCAGGGAAACGGATCGGGAGTACCTCATGGCGAAGTGGCCTGCGACATCTGGACCGTGGATAGGATGCCGGCAGAGCTGCTGGACCAGCGGCCGTACTATTTGCTAAAGAATTGCAGGGTTGACTGGAAGCAGGATAAGGCAGCAGTCAAGGAGCTGTGCAGGCAGGCAATAGAAATCAGAAAGACGCAGCGAACCTACATAGTCTGGCTGCAAGGCCAGATCAAAAAGCTGGGCAAGAGCTCTAGAATAAGATGATATGTCCTCAAAAATGACACGTCAGCAGTTAATTAACGAAAATGAGAATACCTCTCAATGATTGGCAAGTGCAAGGTCTGCAAGGCATCTTCGCAGCTCCTTGACTTTAACGGGTCCTTGGTATGCACAACATGCTTCAAGGACGAAATTCGGCTGATGATGCAGCCTACTAGGTAAATGATAGAAAATTATTCTATAACAAAAAGCCATTAATCTTATATTCAGACAGCCATTGCCATTATGCTAGGATGCGCAATCGACAGAAAGACGAGATCATGAGGGACATCCTGTACAGCGCACAAGGCGGGGCAGGCATTACCAAGATCATGTTTCACGCTTACCTTACTCACAATCAGGCCAAGGAATATACTCAGGCACTAATAGGCAGTGGGATGCTCGAGCTGGACATTGAAGCGAGTTCGCTCAAGCAGTATCGCACTACTCCAAAGGGCGTCGAATACCTTGCCGCCGTGGAGAGGATGTCTGACCTTTTGGCGATAGAGACAAAGCGCGCTGCAAAGGCAAGCGCTTTTCTATTTTAATTTATCTTCTTTTGCTTCACGTATCAGCTCTTCGCGCAGCATCTTCAAGTGGTTCTGCTCGTCTTCCTTTATAGTGTTCCACATTTTGACAAGCTCTGGCTTGCTGTCCTTTTCTGCGTCTCGCATGTATTTTTCAACCGACGAGTACAGAAAATCAGCCTTCTTCTCAATCTGTGTTATTACGTTGAATGTTGAATCTTCAAGCAGCGCGCCCTGCTTGTTCATTGTAGATTCTGTCATGCCAGATACTGGGGCACAAAGCCTAAAAAGAGTTACACGGCTTGGCGAGCCAGCTTAAACGCGCCCATGACTGTATGCTCCTCCGCTTCAA
>JAJPDY010000129.1 GCA_023252395.1 Nitrososphaera sp.
TAGATATATATCCAGTAAAACGCCTTGCTCACCCGGTTAGCCAAAGATGCCTACTGTGAAATTTGCAGTCCCAAAGGGGAGCATTGAGGAAGTCACGTTCAAGCTGCTGGAACAAGCGTGGCAGAGCGTGAGCGGCAGAGGGCGTACCTATAGAGTAAAGCTGGGCGACCCAGAGATTGACGTCAAGATATTGAGGCCGCAAGAGATCCCCACATACGTTCAGGAAGGGTTTTACGACGTCGGCATCACCGGCAGGGACTGGATACTTGAGGCAAAGGCCAATGTCGAGATTTTGCTCGACTTGGAGATCGGGCGCGTCAAGCAAGTGATCGCAGCACCAACCAGTTTCCCGTACAACAGCCTTGACGAGATGATTGCAGATTTTGCAAAGAACAACAGGACGCTGAGGATGTCTTCAGAATACCTCACTACCACTTCATCCTACATTAAATCAAGCGCCGCATACAAGAAACACTTTGGCAACGCCGACCCCATGATAATCACGCCATGGCTCAGAGTAGGCGAGAACAAGAAAGTGGAAATATTTCTGTCATTTGGGGCAACTGAAGCAAAGCCGCCAGAAGACGTTGACGCCATTTTCGATATCACCGAGACTGGAACCACGCTTGCCCAGAACAACCTCAAGATTATCGATAAAGTAGCCGAGTCGACCGCGGTGCTTGTGGCAAACAAGAAATCCCTCAAAGACCCGGTAAAGAGGGAAAAGATTGCAGACATGGTGGCATTGATAAGGGGCGTAGTCGACGCGCGCAAAAAGCTTCACGTGTTTGTCAACGTGAAAAAGGAGAACCTGCCGAAATTGCTGAAAGAGCTACCTGCCCTCAAAAGGCCGACTGTCAGCCCGCTCTCTGAAGACGGCTGGTACGGCGTCAACACGGTAATTGACAAGAACGAGTTTATCCGGATAGTGCCAAAGTTAAGAAAGCTGGCGCAGGGCCTAGTAGTGCTTGAGCCAAAACAGATACTTACACTTGACGAGATAAACTTGGACGGATATTCCTGATGAAGATAATCGATGTCGCCGTGCCTGTTGCAGAAGCTGCGCGGCTTCGCAAGGCAACAGCAATCCCGGACTCGCTTTTAGAAGACACGAAATCAATAATGAAGGGCGTTTTAGAGCATGGCGACTCTGCTGTCCTTGACTACACTAGCAAGTTTGACGGTGTGAGGCTTGATTCACTAAAGGTCAGCGCGCAGGAGACAAGAGAAGCCTACAGGCAGGTCACAAAAGAGCAGGTAAAGGCAGTAAGGCTCATGAAAGAGCGGCTGGCAAAAAGCGAGCTCGCTGTGCTAAAGAGGCTGAAAGGAATTGCGGTGTCGTCTGATGGCGTCAGGATAGATCGCATGGTAAAGCCTGTCGCAAGCGTAGGCTGCTACATCCCCGGCGGAAAAGCGCGCTACCCAAGCACGGTAGTCATGTGCGCGGTGCCTGCCAAGGTTGCAGGAGTAAAGAGGGTGGTCGCGATTTCGCCTCCAAGGAAGGATGGCACAATAGACCCGCTGACGCTTGTGGCTGCAGATGTTTGCGGCGTTGACGAGTTCTACAAGGCGGGCGGCGCGCAGGGAATAGCAGCTCTTGCGTATGGCACGCAATCGATAAGGCAGGTCAGCAAGATAGTCGGCCCGGGAGGCATGTTTGTAACTGCTGCAAAGCTGGTCGCGTCAAGCAATGTATCGACTGACATGGTTGCCGGCCCGACAGAACTGCTGATCTATGCTGACTCGACTGCAGACCCGCGGCTTGTCGCTGTCGATCTGATTTCGCAGTCAGAGCACAGCACCGACACGGTATGCGGCCTTGTCACGACATCCGACAAGCTGGCTGCACAGGTGCAGTCGCAGGTAGACTCTATTGCAAAAAATGTTACGCGCTCTGACATTGTGAAAACCAGCCTGGAGAAAAATGGCTTTATCGCTATTTGCAAAAATGAAAACGCCTGCATCGAGTTTGTAAACGAGTTTGCGCCAGAGCACCTTGAGGTGATGTGCAAAAACGCCGACTCTGTAGCAAAAAAGGTGGACTCGGCTGGGCTTGTACTTGTTGGGCAGTACGCGCCGTCGTCTGCAAGCGACTACTGCCTTGGCTCAAACCACGTGCTCCCGACCCTTGGGTTTGGCAAATCAAGGGCGTCGCTGTCGGTGCTTGACTTTATCAAGATAGTGAACAAGGTCAAGGTGACAAAGGCAGGCTTGAAGCAGGTCGACAGGGCAACAAGGGAAATGGCATCGGCAGAAGGGCTGCTGAACCACTATGAAGCAGTGAGAGCGAGGACAGATGAGTAAGAAAAATTGGCTTGACGGCAACGTCAAGAGGATAGCCAAGCTTGGCAGGTACACAAAGCCGGAAAAGGTGGAAGGCGCCATAAAGCTCGACTCTAATGAAAATTTCGCACTTGACAGGGAGTTTATCGCAGGCGTCACGGCAGAGGCTGCAAGGCAGGTCGACGTAAGGGAATACCCACTTGACCAGCTGGAGCAAATGTATTCGCAGCTTGCAAAATATGCCGGTGTCAGCGAAAAGTGTGTTGCAGCAGGTAGCGGGTCTGACCAAGTGATCGAGCTTCTCCTGTCGACCCTTGGAAGCAAGCGCGCGACGGTGTTCACGCCCACGTTTTCATATTTTATCAACAGGTGCGAGCTCCATGGAATCAAGGTCGACCAAGTGCCACTAAAGCGCGACTTTGATCTCGACAAGCAGGCATTTTTGAAAAGCGCCAAGAAAGCCGACCTTGTCTACATCTGCTCTCCAAACAACCCGACTGGCAACCAGCTTGACAGAAAAACTATCATCGAAATAGTCGATTCGCTAGAAGGCAAGCTGGTACTAGTAGACGAAGCATATGTGGACTTTGCAGATTATTCTCTGTCACGCGACGCGACAAAGAGGGATAATGTCATAGTGCTCCGCACGCTTTCAAAGGCATTTGGGCTTGCAGGCGCAAGAGTCGGCTACATGGTGGCAAACGAAAAATTTGTACAAATATTCAGGTCGACGATCCAGTCGCCGTACCCGATAAGCACGCTTTCACTAGCCATTGCGTCAGGCGTTCTTGAGCGCGCATCCTATGTCAGAGAAACGATTGAAACAATAAGAAAAGAAAGAAGCAGAGTTGCAGGCAGGCTGTCCAAGATCGACGGTCTAGAGATTTTCAGGTCCGACGCAAACTTTCTCTTTATTGAAGCAGGCAGGAACTATCAGGTAATTTCAAGCGCGCTTGCTAGCAACGGCATCATTGTCAAGATGCTTGGCAACATCGCCGGCCACAAGGGCTGCATGAGGGTTACTATAGGCACAAGGGAAATGAACGACAAGTTCCTTCAATGCGTGGAAGGGACGCTGTAATGGACTGCCTGCTTTTTGACATAGACGGGGTTCTAGTCGACATACGCAAGTCGTACAATTCTGCGATAAAAAAGACTGTAGAATACATGCTCAAGTCGATCACCGGCAGGTCTTTTCGAAATCTAGTCACCGACCAGATTATCTTGAAGTTCCGGCAGAGCGGCGGCTTTAACAACGACACCGATACAACCTACGCGATAACGCTTGCAATGCTTGCCTGCCCGCCAAAGAGCATCGCCGAAGGCAGGAGGTTCCTTGCCAAGGTGGCAGAAAACGCCGACGAGAGCGGCTACATTTCTGTAGAGAAATTTCTGTCAACCTACGATATTGAGAAGTGGAAGATCCTGCTTGCATATCCAGCCCCGGTACAAGAAAGCATGCTTGCGCGGGTGTTTGACGAGCTGTTTTACGGGCCGGAATTATTCAAAAAGCAGAATCACTTGGAGCCAAAGTACTGGACTGGCGGAAGGCCGCTGATAAAAAATGACAGGCTTGCAGTAAGCGCAAAAACAATGAAAAAGCTCAACGAAATGTTTGATGGCAACCTTGCGATAGTGTCTGGCAGGAGCAGGCTTGCAGCAGAGTATTCGCTTTCGCC
>JAJPDY010000130.1 GCA_023252395.1 Nitrososphaera sp.
GGCCTCACAAGGTGGGGCGCGCCGTAAATGTTTGCCAGAATGTACTCGTAGCGCCACAGCAAATATCTGTCCTGCTCTGTCATTAGGTTCTTTACGGGGATAGCCTGTCCTGTCCGGCCGTCTGCAAGCAGGGTATTGTCGTGCCATATTGGGTACTTTGACCACTCGGAATCAAGCGACTGCGGCCGGTTCCTTGTAAAGAGGACGGACGGCCTGTACGCAAGTATTATGCTAAAGGCTGCCATACCTGCCCCAAGGAAAAAGTGCCTGCTGATTGCAACTGCCATGGCCGCAGGCGAATTCTGGATATCTGCAAACTTGGTAGCTCCAAAAGTGAACCCTTGTTCAGGATAGTATGGCAGCATTATCGCGTTGTACATTAGTACAATCCCGATTATGCATATGACAGTTGGGACTACCCCCTTCCAGACAATCGACAGGGCAATGAAGGAGACCAGAATTATTGAAACAACCTGAACAACGCTTATGATCGCAGGCGTAAACACTTGAAACGTCGTGGTGAAAAGGTGCAAAAAGAGCAGCAGGACCATGCACACGATGTCTAGGGTGAACAATTTTGACTGGTTCCGCAGGAACCATGGGTGCATCCTGCCACGCACGCTTTTATGCGATGGAGCAGAAAATCCTGCTGCCATGGCAATATGATGCACAAACTTTGCATTAAGTCTTACGCGTGATCGCAACGTTTTTTGATGCAATCATGTACAAGTGCATACAGTGGCTCCATTCGGACTTTTTAAAAAGAAAGACAGCGACACTACAGAGCAGCCAGTTATCGTTGAAGCAGGCACGCTTTCAATCCAGCAAGCGCAGGACTTGCTGCGCAATGTCGAATCTGCAAAGGTGCAGGAGCTGGCTTCAAGGCTCGCGCCTGTCAGGGAATCTGCTTCAGAGTCGCTTCAGGAAATAGCGGGGCTTGCAAACCAGATGGAGCACGAAAAGATAAAGCTCGAAGATCTCGAGCAGAGGCACAAGTCAGTAATTGAGAACTCTCGAAGGACTGTCGTGTCCTCGCTCAAGCGCGAAGCGTCCACTGAATTTCAGCTGCCCCAGTCGGTAAATGACGCCAAGAAATTCAAAGAGAAATTTGAAGCAATGATGAACCGTATTGGGGAAGTCACGGGCTCGCACAGCAAGGTGCTCAACGTTTTCATGAAAAAACACGCCAACAAAATGAAGGACGAGTTTGAAGCCCTGACAAAACTCTTGAACGAAATAAAATCGGCCATGTCCGACCTTGACCAAAAGCGCGCGCCCATAGTAAAATGCGGAAACATCCTAAACAGCGCGTCACAAAAGGTAGCGTCTATCAGATCAACCGAGGCTTCGATGCAAAACACTGAAAGCGAAATCAAAAATGCCGAAGCCGAGCTTGAGCAGCTAAAGGGCGAGCTTGGCACGCTCAAGGGCTCTGCCGAGTTTGACCAGGCGGCGTCAGTTGTGCACAAGATAGAGGAAGCTGAATCTCAGGAAGAGCAGCTGCGCGAGCAGATGGTCGATCTTTTTTCGCGAGTGTCAAGGGCGTTTACAAAGTACTCGTACAACATCACGAAAGAAACAGAAGCGCGCCTAAACGTGCTGTCTGAGGAACCATGGAAGGTGCTGTACGAGGCCGACATCTCGCCTTACTCTTCGCTCCTGCTTGAAATCCGCAAGTCGATAGACTCTGGCAAGGTCCAGCTGAAAGATTCTGACAAGGTGCTGAGCTACCTTGACTCTATACTGCAGTCGCTGCCAGAGCTGCAGGGCAGGGCGCAAGCATTAAGGGCTGAAACTGATTCGCTGCATCAGGGCGATGTAAAGCTGGTGCACAGGGCGAAAGAGCTGGAGGAAAAGATCGCGCAACATGACGTGGAGCTGGCAAAAAACAGGCAGCTGCAGGAGCAGCAAAAGCGCCAGATTGCCGAGAAAACAGGAGAGGTTGACGCCATGCTAAAAGAAGCCGGCGAAATCCTGGCAGAGCTGACAGGTCAGAAATATTTACTTGAGTACTAGCTCATGTCGTTGACTACACTTTGAAAGGTAGAGTACGGGTGCGCACCCCTGAGCAGCTTGGGGGTCTGCCCGTCTGCTATGATTATAAAGCTAGGAGTAGCGTCAAGGCCGATGCTCCTTGCAAGGTTGTAGTTGTCGCTGACAATGCTGGCATACTTGCCAGAATCGAGGCACTGGGAGAATTCGTCAATGTCTCCAACGCCGACGTTGGTCGCAAACTGCTTCAGGCTTGCCGGGGTTACCCACGCAGGAGACGGGTTTTCTCCCTTCCAGTTGCTGTATACCTCGTCGTGGTACTGCCAGTACTTGCCCTGATCCGCCGCACAATACGACGCTTCGGCTGCCTTTGACGAAGCCCTGTCTGAAAGATCGTTAATGGGGTAATCCTTGAAGAGGAACCTTGCCTGGCCGGTGTCAACAATGCTGTTCATCACCGAGTCTTTGGTGCTTTCGTGCCAGTTATGGCACCAAGTGCACTGGTAGTCGCCAAATTCTATTATCGTCACCTTTGCGTCGTCGCTTCCAAGCGCCGGCGCATTTTTAATTGAAGGCGACAAAAGCTGAGTCATTATCTCCTCCGTGCTCTTGCTGCTTGCGGGCTTGCTTGTAGTAGTTGCTGGAACGGTGGCCGCGTTGCTTGACATGAATACAGCTGCGGCGCCTCCCGCGACAAGCACGCCTATGGCAATGAGCGCAAATATTGTCTTTTTCATGCACTAATCATTTCCAGAATATCGATACTACTCCGAGGCCCAGTATGCAGAGCCCGGCATACGACACGAACTGTATCCCGAGGAAGAGCCCGAGCACTGCCACTCCTATACCGCTGGCCATGGTTATTGTCTCGCCGACTCTTCGCTGGTTGCTCAAAAAGCGCCGTTTTTGGTTGCGCATCTACAAGAGGGGAGCAGGCAATGGTTTTATAAAATTACCTGATGCCTGCGCAGGCTCGCTTCGGATATCGACCTTGCCAGAATCGCCGCCAAGAGCCCGTAGAACACGTTAAAGGCCAGCGAGCCGGCTATTACCTTGTCCATCATGCCCAAAAGCTCGCCCGTTGCAGTGTTCAAGGCTCCTCCTGCCGGCAGCGGCTGACTAATTACTGCCTGCCGGTCAAGAGAATTGATGAGCGGAAGCATCACGCCAAAGGTTATCGGCAGGAACAGCACAAGCCATATTGCAAACCCTGCCGCAAGTCCATAGGCTGGCGCGAACCTGCCTGACGCCTGCAGCCTTTTAGACATGGCAAACGGAATAGACAGTACAAGACCAAGAATGCTCCCGGCCGCAAGGTGCACCAGAAACCCAAGCGCAATCGCGCTGGTCGTAAAGTCATTTATTTGCAGTAGAGCTGACGCAAGCACAAGGTAGAAGGTGCCTATTGGCAACTGCGCCACTTTTTCCGCAAGAAGAATCAGCGCGCTTATCGCAAGTGACGATATCAGGCCGGCGGCAAGTCCAGACCCTGCTATCGCAAGCCTCGGTTTGAGCCTCTGCGACATGTTGCTTGCTGCGCTGCCCTGTTTCATTGCAAAACGCCTCCAGCTTGTGTGCGGAGTGCCTTTATCCTCATGAGCGAGCTTGAAATGTACCCAAATATCGCGCCCCATACTACGTGGAATATTGCTGCACTTGACGCTATGCCTGCAACGGACTGGCTGATGTTTGCTCCTTGCAAGCCATCTGGCAAGAGCGGGATAATGCGCGGCATGGCGGGCTGAACCAAAAGTACAGTGACTGGCAGGAACAGTGCCACCCACACCACGACGCCGGCCAGTATGCCAGCCAGCACGGCCTTGTACGGGTTGATAATTATTCTCATCCACCTTGTAGAGGCCAGCCCAATAATTGCTCCAAGTGCGGTGCCTGTCATCAGGTGCAGCCCAAATCCCAGGTACGCAGCAGATACAAA
>JAJPDY010000131.1 GCA_023252395.1 Nitrososphaera sp.
ATCAAGTATCCTGCTGCAATGTCAGTCGGCCGGATCTTGCCGCGAAGATCGACATAAGCGTCAAGCAGCCCCCTTGCAAGGAAGCACATCTCTAGCGCGTTTGCGCCAAACTGCCGGGTGTGGTCAGCCTCTGCAATGATTGGCGCAAGGCGCTCGACTATGGCAGGCTTTACCCCGGACACGTTTATCCCTATAGTTGGATCGACAGGGCTCTCTTTCTTTACCGATATCCTCTTGCCGTTGAGAAATGCGCCCTTGTTCTTTGAAGCGTAGTAGAGGTCGCCCCGCGCAAGGTCGATTATTGCCGCGTCGGTGACAGAGCTGAGCTTAAAATCAGTCGCGTAGGCAATAGAGCAGCAGTAGAACGGTATCCCCCTGACTGCGTTTGTCGTGCCGTCTATAGCGTCCATCACTATATAGCCGCGCCTGCCCTCGATCCTGCCGCACTCTTCTCCGATTATCGTGGCATCGATGCCCCGCTTCCTGATAACGTCGATAACCGTCTTTTCGGCTACGAGGTCGATCTTGCGAGACATGTCGCCTCCTGCACCCCTGCCCATCTGCCTGCTTGCCCGGGCAGTCCCGGCAAATCCTCGGGTCTTGGCATGGACCTGCCTGCACGCCTCCTTCAGGACGCTAACTATCATTGCACCACCTGAAGGGCTGACTCAATAAAAGACTATCCGAATTACTGTCTAAGGTTATATCAAAGAAATGTGAATATTTACTGTGGAAACCCTGTCGACCCACTCGCACAACTATGACTCCGGCCTTATGGAGCGGTTGCTCTTCAGGGTAGCGAAAAAATGGGTTGCAGGCTATGGCGCTGGCGAAGCAGTGGCCGCGGCGCTTGGCGCAAACAGCAGGGGCATGTCTGCCATCCTGAACTTTCTAGGCGAGGACACCGCTGACGTCAGTGCCGTGGAGCAGACAGTCAGCGAGTATCTGTCGCTCATGGACATGATGCACGCAAGAAAGGTGCAAGGGTGCGTGTCAGCCAAGCCAACCCAGCTTGGGCTTGCAATAGATTATGAATTGTGCCTGCAGAATTTCAGAAGGCTTGCTGACAGGGCAAGGGAGCTTGGCCAGTTTCTGTGGCTTGACATGGAGTCAGTAAAGTTTGCCGAAGACACGATAGCCATCTATTTGAAGTTGCTTGACCAGTACGATAGAACAGGAGTTGCGATACAGGCGTACCTCCGGCGCAGCGCAAGCGACCTCTTACATATTCTGGAGCATGGCGGCAAGGTGCGGCTGGTAAAGGGCGCATACCACGAGCAAGAAGAGCACGCATTCTCTACAAGGGAAGAAGTTGATGCAAACTATGTAAAGCTGATGAAGATGCTTTTTGAGAGCAAGAGCTATTTTGCCATTGCCACCCATGATTCTAGCCTGATCGAAGAAGCGATCAGGATGAACGTAAGCAAGAAATTCGAGTTCCAGATGCTCATGGGCATCCGCGACGAGCTAAAAGGCGAGCTGGTCGGCAGGAAATTTGCAGTGTCTGAATACATACCTTATGGCAGCCAGTGGCTCCCCTATTCTGTGCGCAGGATAAGGGAGCGCAAGCGCAACCTGCTACTCTTGGCAAGGTCGCTCATTCAACAATAGTCTGGCTCTGCTCCCGCATGAACTGTGTCAGGTAGTGCGGCCCGCCTGTCCCCTTGCCGGTGGTGCCCGAGTCCTTCCAGCCGCCAAATGGCTGGCAACCCACCATTGCACCGGTTGTCGCGCTCGCCTGCCTGTTGACGTAAACCACTCCGGCCTCTATGTTGTCAAGGAACCTGCGCACTTCTTGCTGGTCGTTACTGAATATCCCGGCTGTAAGCCCATAATCAACATCGTTTGCAAGCTTTATCGCGTCATCAAACTTTTCATAGTCTGTTACGCACAATATCGGCACAAACATCTCTTCTTTGAATAATCGATGCTTTTTAGGCAGGCCGGCGACTATCGTAGGCTCGACATAATATCCGTGCTTTAGCTCGCCTTCCTTTTTGACAGAGCCTCCTGTCAGCACCTTGCCTTCCCTTGCTGCCACCTTCATGTACTTTTGGTACTTCTTGTAGGCGTCCTCGTTTGCAAGCGGGCCGACAAAGGTGTTTGGGTCAAGCGGGTTTCCAACAGGCAGGCTCTTTGTCTTTTCGACAAGCCTCTTCAGGAATTCGTCTTTTATTTTCTTGTGCACGTAGACTCTCGAGAGCGCGCTGCATTTTTGTCCCGAGTAGCCAAACGCTGCCTTTAGCACGCCGTCTGCTGCCTTGCCAATGTCCGCGGTCTCTGTCACTATCGCCGGATTCTTGCCGCCAAGCTCTGCTATCAGAGGCTTTGGCCGGGCCGCGCTGAATTCCTGCGCCATGCCATAGCCCACGTCGCGAGAACCCGTGAACACAATACCTGCAACATCCTTGCTCCTGACAATCTCTCCTCCAATCTTGCTGCCAGAGCCGATGACAAGATTAAAGACGCCATCCGGCAGCCCTGCCTCCTTCAATATCTCGGCAAACTTGCACGCGACTATCGGGGTGTTGCTTGACGGCTTTGCCACCACGGTGTTGCCTGTGATTATGGCGCCGGTGCTCATGCCGACAAGGATTGCAGCCGGAAAGTTGAACGGGGCAATAACTCCCCATACGCCATAAGGCTTCATGACGCTCCTGCTCTTTTCATTTGGCTGAGCGCTTTTCATCATAGTTTCAAAGCCGTTGTTCCTCTCTACTTCTTCAGAATAATACCGCATAAAGTCGATGGCCTCGTCAACATCGCCTATCGCTTCGTAGCGATTCTTGCCGTTTTCAAAAGATATCCATGCCGCAAGCTCAAATTTGCGCTGGCTCATGATGTCTGCAGCCGCCCTGCATATCTTTACGCGCTCTTGCCAGCCGCTTCTACCCCAGCTATCAAACGCTTTTTTTGCAGCCATTATGGCCTGCCTGACATGGGTAGTATTGCCGCTTGGGAGGTGCCCTAGCACTATACGTGTGTCCAGAGGAGACTTGTGTACTATAACTTGCGAGGTCTTTACCTCCCTGCCACCAATTACCATCGCGTATTTCCTGCCAAACTCTGATCTTGCCTGCTCAAGGGCTCTCTCGTATCTGTCGTGAAACTGCCCTTCAGCCTTGCCAGTCATGAAGCTGCGCAAAGTGTGCTCGCTTTCAAACATCCACTATCTATATGGTAGAAAGAACCTTAAAAATCGAGCGACAGAAAAGAATACTAACCACTTTCGACATGATAAGTGCATGAGTACTACCAGCAAGTCCCGGTTAGTGCTCTTCTTGATGGTAGTCATCGCGCTAGTCTTCTTCATAGCCAGTTTCTTGGCCGCTGCATTCTCAAACGGCGTCAACACTACTACAACCACTAGCAGTAGCCAGCAGGCCAGCGCCGATGTCAGCTGCATAACAGTTCGCACGGCCGAAGAAAAGGTGTTTGGCGAATGCGGCTACTCGTAGCGCACAAGCCGCCTGTACAGAAATGCCGCAGTCAAGCCAGCAGCTGCTAAAGCGGCTGGCAGCGGAAACTCGGGCACCGCGGTCGTGCCTTGTATCGTGATTTCTTGCAGACCATGCTCGTGCTCTAGCTCGATGGTGGCATGGGTCTGGTTTTCTGACACCTTGATGCTTTCTGGCTGCACCATCCTGCCATCCATGCTCACCACAAATGGGCCGGCCAGAAACTCTTTGGGAATTGCAAACTCTGACCTGCCGGCCGCACCCTGCGCCCCTTCAAGCTCGAAATTGATGCGCTTGTTTTGTGGGTCAAAGCTTGCGCCAAGCACGCGCGAGTTTGTCTGCAGCCCTACTTCATACTTTGTGCCTTCGTGATCAAAAATGATCGTACCTTTTCTCGTAAGCACGGTTTCAAT
>JAJPDY010000132.1 GCA_023252395.1 Nitrososphaera sp.
GCGGGTTCGGAGGGATTCGGACCCTCGACATTTTAACCCAGAATAACTGACTGGTTAAGAGCCAGACGCTCTACCTGGCTGAGCTACGAACCCGCAGAAAATTTGCTGAGCAAAGCGCTATTTAAATGAAACTAGAAAAGGGAAAAAGAGTTTAGGCGGCCTTTGCCTTTTGCTGCTGGCTCTGCTGGACGATCTTTACAATCGCTTCAGAGACAGAGCAGTTGAGCCTTTCCTTTTCCTGCAGGATGTGCCTGTAGGCGTCAAGCGTGACATAGACTGGTATCGAGCCAGTGCCTTCAAGCAACGCCTTTACGCGAAGCAAGCCGTTTTCCATTCCGCGCTCGGCTATCTTTTTCAGCTTTACCTTGTCCATAAAGCTGCCAAGCGGGCCCATCGGCATGTCATATTCTACAGTCATGCTGGTCCTGCTCTTCTTCTCGCCGAGCTCTTCAAACCCGACTGTTATCTGCCAGCTCTTGAACGGGCCTTCAATCATCTTGGCGACGATCTTGCGCATCGGGATGTAGTCGATGGTTTCGCAATCCCATTCAAGCCTCTTGCCGTCGAAATCTCCGCTTATCCTGAAAATAGTGCCAACACCAAAGCCATTCTTGACTTCGACTGGAATGACGTTCAAACCCATGTTCTCTGGGAACTGGTCGGCCATGTGCTCCGGCCTTGCAAAATAAGTAAATACTTCACTGATCGGAGCGTTAATTTCCATGCTCTTTTGGATAACGGTCATTAGTGAACTGAAACTGGCGAACTGAATTTAAAGGTTTTGAAAAGATGGAAAGGAGCCGGCTTACGCCAGCGGGTTAGAGTTTACTATCTCGTCAAGGCACTTTATTACGTCCTGCTTGCTCACCTGTATCGGGTTGTTGTCAAGGTGCCCGCGGTCCGGCATTATGACGTCTGCTGCCTGGTCGAGCGGCTGCTTTAGCTTCAGCGGCTCGAACTTTAGCTTTTGCGCTATCTTTTTGAATCGCTCGTAGTAGGGCGACTTGTTGAACTTGTGCGCGACTGTAGTGCAAGACGAAAGGGCGTATCCGTGGGGCACGCCCTCGTTTGAAAACACGTACGACAGCGCGTGGCCAAGAGTCGTTGAAGCGTTTCCAAAGCCGATGCCGGAGAGCATTGCGCCATACGGCAGCAGGTTTGGCTTGTCGTTGACTATTGCGTCATACAGTATGTCAAACGCTTCTTTGCAAAAGAACTGCGTGAACGGGTTGCCGGCCTTGCTGTCGTAGCCTTCCGATGCTTGGGCCGCCGCGTCGCATGCCGAGTTTCTCATAATGTTAAACGGAGTGCCTGCCAAAAAGTACGGGTCGACTATGGCAGCATCTGCAAGGAACGCTTCGTCCTGCAGGAGCTTTTTCTTGTGCTCAAAGCTAATGACTGCATAGGTGGTCATTTCCGCGCCCGTCCCAAACGTCGTCGGGATGAGTATCTTGGGCACGCCGGTAAGCTTGCTCAGGTACTTGCAGACGTCCATCGAGCTTCCGCCGCCAAGGCCAATGTACGCGCCGATTTCCCTGCCCTCGAACTGCTTCTTTATGCCCTCGATTGTCTCTATCGCAGGGTCAGGGGTCACCTTGTCGTAAACTTCATAGTTCTTGATGCCCATGTAGTCCAGCCACTTGTTGTAAATGTCAGGGGTGGTCGTGGTAATAACAAGAGAATTTTTCGGATACGGGAACTCTTTTGCCGCATTTTCGCCGAACATTATCTTTTTCGGCATCATTACTTTCCAAGCCATACGAGTATGGGTCGCCTTCTTGGTGTTTTATGTTTTACTGGGTGTCATACCTGCTCTTTCCGCAGGTACCTTGCAAGCCTTTGCTTTTCAAGCCTCATGAGGTATGCTATGCCAAGGACAGTAAACACTTCGATGGACTTGGCAAGTATCCCGGCGGCGTCAATGTCTTCTGGCAGGTTGTTCGGAGATAGCGGCGGCGGAAAGATTACCGCGTAGGCATATAGCCCAAGCAGGATAGCGGTGCCGACCAGTCCAAATATGTTGACTGCAACTGTCTTGCGGTAGTACTCTCTGGCTGCCTCCGGGACAGCTCCTGTTACGCTGTCTCCCATGAGCGCCATAAGCGTGTATATCACGCCGTATACTACCTGCATGGCTCCTGCCACTATCAAAAATATGCTGTACTCGATTCTAAGCGACGCATGTTCAGAATACACTGCCATGTGGACAATTCCACCTGCTATTGCGGCAAGCATAATCACGTACCTTGCAGTGTTGTTGTGTATGCCGCTCTTTCTCCTGCTCGAATAATTCCATGCAAGCACGCCCCCAAACACCGCAAGCGGTGCAACTACTGCGACTATCATGGCCGAGGTCCAAATGGTGCCAAAGTTGTCGGAAATTGATATGTTAAAGATCGCCCTGTCGCAGTTGCAGCCAGAAGTGCCAGTCAGGGTATTGCGCGGAGGATCGATGCTGTTGAGGTTGGCGGCGCTCTTTGCCACGCTGAGCACTATCTGGTAGTTGCCCACTTTGGGAAAGTCGTAAAAGACCTGAAAGTCGCCAGTGTCCTGCCTTGTCCACGGAAATGCCTTCAGCCGCTCACCCGTCTCTGCCGAATAAACTTCGACCATGGTGTCTATGTTGTACGTGTCGTGCCCGTCGTGGTCCTGGACGCTGAACATGATGGCTGTAGGCTCGTTTGGCTTGGCGTATTCCGGCTCGAGCGCCTCGTAGGCGTAATACGGCCCTATGCTGTCGCCCCTGTTGTTATAATGGGTAAAGTGCTCAAAGTGAGCCTGCGCGTCAGGTGCTGACGCGAAAAGCGATGCTAGCACGATAAGGGTAGGGATGGCAATTGCAGGTGCGAATTGTCGCCGGGCCATCAGGGCAATTATCCGCATTTGCCCGTATAAACCATTGTGCTAGTCTGCGTTTGGCGGGAGCGTTGACTGGGCTTCTGCCTTGCTCTTTTTGCCATAGTCCAGCCTGTGCGCGTAAAGCACGGTCATCAGCATCATGGAAAATAGCACAATCCCGAGGCCCAGATGGGCTGTCACCAGGATTGAGTGAAGCCGCTCGACTATGACGATTGCACCCAGAGTTATCTGGCCTATCACGGCGCCTGCCGCAATTACAGAAGCTATCTTCATGCCCTTTGGAGCAACCTTGGACTTTATCGTAAATGCCATCGTCGTGATGACGAGCATGCCGGTGGTAGCCGCAACTGACCTGTGGAAATACTCTATGATAAAGTCTTGGTGCGGGATAAAGCCCTGCGGGCAGAGTGGCCATTCGGGGCAGCTGAGCCCAACTCCGGAAGCGCTGACGTACCCTCCGATGAATATGAGTGAAAAAAGGACAGAAAGAGTGGTAAGAGAAAGGGTTTTGAGTAAATGCATTTTTACTCTACTTTCATCTTACCTGTCATGAATGGGTGGACCTCGCAGAAGTAGTCGTATTCTCCAGGATCAACTTTTGACAGGTCTATCTTGGCGCTTTCTCCGCCGTTGATGTAGCTTGTGTCGAATAGCTTGCCCTTGTTAGGGTCGCTCATGTCCTTGCCGTTTGTTACTGTGTGCGGGACGGTGTCTTGGTTGATGACTTGGACTGTGTCGCCCTTCTTTGCAGTCAGTTCTTTTGGATCAAATGCTTGATGTCCCTGAGTTGAAGCGCCTTCCAGAATCTTTATTGATGGTCCTCCAGCGGTTCCTGCTGTGCCACCTGTCGCTCCTCCGGTCTGGCCGCCTGCCTCCTTTGCTGTAACCTTGATCTCGCCCTTCATGTATGGGTGAACTGTGCAGAAGTAGTTGATCGTATCACCTTCCTTTGCGCCGGTCAGCTCTACTGGCTTTGACTTCTCGTCA
>JAJPDY010000133.1 GCA_023252395.1 Nitrososphaera sp.
CAAGGAATGTTGGTTGAAATACTTGTACAAGAAAACATCATTCGCCAATGATATTGTAGTTCTACGAAATAGCCAAACTGAGATCAAGGCACCATAGCAGAGTTTAAGCGATTGAAAGAAAAACTTTTGGTTCTTAGAGCGGGCGATAGTTAAAAAAGCAGGCTAGGGCGCTTGATACTTCATGGTACGGCTACGCCGCTCAAACGCCAGCAGGATTGAAGACGCAGACATTGTTGTCATTGGCGTCCCTGACGAATCAAGGTCGCACGCCAAGCGCAAGAGCACGAGCAGAGCGCCGGACGTATTGAGAATTGCGGCAAACGAGTCAGAGTTTTTTGAGCGCGGTGGCAAGTTGATCCCGACCTGCCCTATGCGCGGGACGTTTGATAACAAGCAAGTGTTTGACGCCGGCAATGCTAGCGACAGGCAGGAGCTGCACCGTCTAGTATCAGATGTTGTTTCACGCGGCCAAGTCCCAATCATGATAGGAGGCGACCACTCGCTTACGACTGAAGTGTTAAGCGCAGTGTCAAAGGCAGCTGGCAAGCTGTCGCTTTTGTATTTTGACGCGCACCCGGATTTTGTTTCTTCTGCAAGGAACTATTACGGCTCGGTCCTGACAGACTCTACACAATCACTTGACTTTCGAAAGAGCATGTTGATAGGCACAAGGGCCGCAGAGCCGGAAGAGCTGGAAAATGCAAATCAGGCCGGCCTCCAGATAATCAACCCGCTTGATATTGCAGAGCTTGGAGTGCACAAGGCCGCAGAGATGATAAAATCAAGAACGGCAGGATCCAAGATATACATTTCAGTCGACCTTGACTGCCTTGACCCCGCGTTTGCGCCCGGAGTGTCCGTCCCCTCGCCCGGTGGGCTCTCAAGCGTCGACATTATTTACCTGCTCAAAAGCATAGTAAGCAGTGGAAACATCACGGGGCTTGACATCGTCGAGCTAGCCCCGGATTATGACGTAAACGGCATGACTGCCACCCTTGCGGCAAGAATACTGTCAGAATGCATCGCGTCAATTAAGCAGAAATAGCGAGCTGCACTTTTTCAAGCAGCGTCTTGAGGCTCACGGGCTTGATTATAGAATCGACTATGCAGTTGCTTGCCTTGAGCTCGTCAATTTTTTCCCTCTCTAGCTCGTAGGCGCTTATCAGGATTATCTTTGTGCCGTCCAGCTCGCTCACCTTGCAGGCAACGTCGTCGCCCCTTATGTCGCCGAGCCGGTAATCGAGCAGCAGGACGTCTATCTTTTTACCGCGCAGCGTATAGTCCATGTACTTTTCGATGCAGGCTTTGCCCGAGTCGACTGTCAGCACGTTAAAGTGCTTTTTGAGCGCGGCAGAGTATATCTTTAGCAGGTCTGCTTCGTCGTCGCAGATCATGACTGTCCTCTTTTCCATCAGTTATCTTGTTAGAGAAGAATCTTCTATATAAAGAGAATTAAGTAGAATCTTCCATAATAATACATCCTGTCAAATTTATTTACGTGTATAAAAGAAGATATGTAGCAGATAATTGAGTAAGGTAACTTTTTCGAAAAATAGCATTGTACTGTTGGCCCTGATTGGCGCTATCGCAGTGGCACTGTCTGCCGTATCGTTCCAGTTTTCAAGTTATGCTTCAAACGAAATTTTAAAGATTGCTGCCGAAGACGTAAGGTCAAATGCCCAGATCCAGGCGCACGACTTGGAAAGGATAATGGCAAACAGCATGAGCTCTGTTTCTTCAAACCTGCACATTATTGCCAACGCCCCCTCAGTGCAAGGCGACAACTTTGAGAGCGGGCGCATAATATTTGATACAGCGCAAAACTCTACTTCGGATTTAACGAACTTTTACATGTGGCTAGATAGGGACGGCAAGCTCGTATGGCTCAGCAACATAAACCAGACAAGCTACGAAAAATTCAAAGGGACCGACCTGAGCCAGAGGGTCTATTTCACCCAGCCAAAAAAGAGCCTTGACGTATACTATAGCAACGCGATAGACTCAAACGACGACATCCCAAGGGTGTACGTGTCGTACCCGATAATTGATGAGCAGACGGGAGAATTCAAAGGGATGACGGTGGCAGGCATAAGGCTCGCCACGCTTGGCACGTTCTTGCAGCAAGAGCTGCCGCCGGACTTTCAGAGCACGTTTGGGATGGTAGACAGAAAGGGGACGGTGCTTTACTCGGCCACCCAGAACTTTATCGGCAAAGACATGTTTGGAAACGAGATCCAATCTGCAATTCCAGTTGAAATAAAGGATCCGTTCAACAGATTCATAAAAGACTCGCTTGAGGGCAATTCTGGCATCGGAGACTTTACGTATAATGGCACTACGAGCTCTATCGCGTACGAGCCGATAGTGATCGGCGGAAGCCAGTTTGGGACACTGTACGTTGTCACGCCGCACCAGTTTGCAGGAAACGTTGGCGTGCTTGTAGACCAACAAAGAAACCTCAGCACAATTCTGGTCATGGTTATCGGAGGCATTGCAGTTGGAGTGGCAGTGCTGGTAGTCACGTGGAACCGGAGGCTAGAGCGCACAGTGCATACAAGAACTGCCGAGCTTAGCTCAAAGAGCGAGGAGCTGAAGCGATCCCGTGACTCGCTTGCCGCGGCAAACGAGCAGCTAAAGGTGCACGACAAGTTGCAAAAAGAATTCATCAACGTGGCAGCGCACGAGCTCCGCACGCCTACTCAGGCAATCCTTGGCTATGCGGAGCTTTTGCAAATGGACCCGGAGGACAGGGACGAAATGATAAAGGCGATTTACCGAAACTCTATGCGGCTCCAGCGGCTGACAAGCGACATACTGGACGTCACGAGGATAGAAAGTGAGTCACTAAAGCTGGAGAAAGAAGAGTTCAACCTCAAAGAAGTCATTCAGGGAGCAATGCAAGACGCCAAGAACCAGATGGCAAACGGCAAGGTCAAGTTTGTGTACGAGCCAAAAGACGTCTACGTGAACGCCGACAGGGGAAGAATAACGCAGGTCGTTTCAAACCTTCTGGACAACTCGGCCAAGTTCACAAAGGAAGGTGCGATAACAGTATCGACTGAAACCAGAAATGGTCAGGCCATAGTCGAAATAAAGGATACAGGGGCCGGCATTGACGGCGAAATCATGCCGCGGCTATTCTCAAAGTTTGCCACAAAATCAGAGAAGGGAACTGGCCTTGGATTATTTATTGCAAGGAGCATACTAGAAGCTCACGATGGAAGGATATGGTGTGCAAACAATAGCGACGGCAAGGGCGCGACCTTTGCCTTCAGCCTGCCGCTGTCAAAGACCTAGGCCGGTATTAAACGACGGCGGCTGATCGTCCTGCTGGCCGACTTTTTGTGTCAGCTTGCTCAATGCCGCCATGATCTCGGCTTCCTGCGCTGCGTACGTCTTTTGGTCGATTGCGCCAGTTTCATAGTCTGTCATTAGCTTCAAAAGCCTAGCCTTTAGCATGTTTGCTTCTTCGCGCACCTGTTGCTCATAGGCAATAGTGTTGCAGTGCTGCATGATTGCGTCCATTGTCAATTTCATGATGATTAGCTCGAGAATCATAGCACATCAACAAAAAGAGTATGGCGCCCACGGCCCGCTCCGGTGTATTGTCATCCCTTGGCTTTCAAATTTGTCCCTCAGCTCTTTTACTTTTGAGTCGAACTCGCCCATCTTCTTCTTGTCCACGAGGTATGCTGTGTTGAGCACAATTTCGCCTACTTCGTTTTTCATCATCTTTGTGTCTTCTGCAGCGCTGCCAAGCGTCCTGTTTATCTCGCCGACCATCTGGTCTATTTTTCGCAAAGTCTCATTTTTCACTGCGTCTTGAAGCCTCAGTTTCATAAAGT
>JAJPDY010000134.1 GCA_023252395.1 Nitrososphaera sp.
ATAAGCAACACAGGGAAATTCGAATTTGAAGCTGCTCCTGCATGGAAGACATTCCCGCTCAGGGTTGCAGGCCAGACATATTCGATCCAGTACATGATCAGTGGCGGCTCAGTCAAGAACATGACAATAGATGGTCCGACAGCAACGCTGACAGTGAACGTTGATTCAACAGCGAATGGAAAACTGGACATCAGATTGCCAAGAAACGTGATCGACTCCAGAACAGGAACTGACGGCAAGACAGGAACTGACAAAGATTTCGCCATATTCGTAGACGATGAGAATACAGAGGCAACACCGGCAACACCAACAGCAGACATGAGACAGATATCAATCGATCTGGACCAAGGCAGTCAAACAGTTGAAATCGTAGGTACATTCGCAATTCCAGAGTTCGGTGCGATAGCTGCAATAGTGTTGGCAATTGCAATCGTTGGCATCATCGTAGCCACTGCAAGATACAGCAACAAACTCAACTTCAGTCCAAGGCTGTAAAGCCTTTTTCCTTTTTCCTTTTTATTATTCCAGACATCACCGTAAGGTATATTTTGAAAAAGATGGGGCCTTCGGAGGGATTTGAACCCTCCTCAAGCGGTTTCTGCCGAAAATCTTAGAACCCGGCCACAGCCGCCTATACTAACCAAGCTATACTACGAAGGCCAGCTAGAAAAATTGCAACTGCTACAGTATATAATCGTTCGATTCCACTTTTTGTATTATAACTCGCCACTTTGATATACAATCTGCAGCTCGCAGGGTCCTAGGCTAGCGAGATTCCCTTGTCTCTTAGCAGACCACCTGTTTCAAAGTCGTACGCCGACAGATGGTTATGTCCTGTTCTCTGGCAGTGAACTTCCGAATCGTCATGATAAAGGAATACAGTATTGCACTGGTCGCAAATCCAGATAACCCTGAAATCGTCTTTTCCAGATCCCATCTGAGTCAAGCAGCAACTCCTCCCATGCCATACGTAGTCGCCTTAGGCACCGGCGGTAATTTGTACAGTTTGTGACTTGGATAAGCAAGATAGTGTCTGGACGCGCCGTCGCCGCTAAACTCTACTTTGCATTTCAGGCAACGCCATCGGGCTGGCATTTTTGTGATTAGGCGCCATGTGTATTAAGTTGGTATGGTGATATGTTATCTAACAATATGTGGACATAAATGCAATTTTGTGTCATTAAATTGAGACATGGCATCAAATAACATAACGCCCGATCACTTGTTTGGCAAAATGCCCATCCTGATAGTCTCGACGCCGGCACCTTCAAGCCTTTCTGCAAGGCCATTGAGCCCTATAGAGTCGCCTGCAAGGTGGCCCATCACGACCAGATTACCAGTGAGTTTTTCTTCTCTCATCTTTGTCAAGTCGCCATAGTCAACGTGAAGATAAATGACCGTGTTGACGCCGTGCTGAAAGTACGCCTTGGCGATGTGGTAGCCGCCGTTTGTGCCTGCCGCCACTACCAAAGCCCAGTGGCCGGCCTTGCTCTTTTCGCTGCCAAACCTTACCCGCACCTTGGTTGCCGCGTGCCGGAATTCCGGTATCCTGCCGACAGAATTGACAATGTCTGACACGTGCTCTGTGCTGCCAGACTTTATTGCGCGAAATATCACTTGGCGCATGTATTCGTCGCACGGCTGGTGTATGTTGACTAGCGGCATGCCAAGAGCCTTTGCAGCCCCTACAACGTCGCTGTAAATGTCGGCGTGGTTCCTAGTCTCCACGCGCTCCTTGAGCCTCTTTACTGCCTGCAGAGCGATCTTCTTTGGGACGCCGTGCTCCACCATGTATTCAACGTGCCTGTCAAAGACTTTGTAAAAGTTGACTGACGCTATCCCTATTGGGTGGTGCGCGATAACGGCATCGCACCCAAGTTGCCTTGCAAGCATCAGCTCTGCCGTGCCAACGTCTATGGCAATCAGGACCTTTCTGATGTTTCTGCCCTTCACGTGCACGGCGCTGTCTGCAGGCATCTTTTTCCAGCCGGCAAGATCCAGCCCGATCTTCATTATTTGCCCAGTGTCAAGCGCCATATTGAAGTCAAAATGTGCTGCAAAATTTAAATCTGATCCGGTCTTTCTCTCCAAGCAAGATGAGCTGCTCCGACGAGCACGTTTCGCATTCGACTGATAACCTTATCCAGATAACCCCGCAGGTAAAGTCAAAGCTGCAGAAGGCAAAGTACGGAGTCTACAACCACTCTGCAGTGGAGCTCTGCCACTGGACGAAAAAGTCGTTTGCAAACGAGGGCAACTGCTACAAGCACAAGTTCTACGGCATTTCGACTCACCAGTGCATGGAAATGACTCCGACGGCGATGAACTGTGAAAACAGGTGTATCTACTGCTGGCGCCCAACCGAGTTTTATGACACGCTTGAGATGCCTG
The DNA here is from genome assembly GCA_023252395.1 of Nitrososphaera sp. Lineage (GTDB taxonomy): Archaea > Thermoproteota > Nitrososphaeria > Nitrososphaerales > Nitrososphaeraceae > Nitrososphaera. The sequence goes on from JAJPDY010000134.1 coordinate 2,392, forward strand.
AAGAGATGGTGGACGAGCCGCAAGTCATTGTGGAAAAGCTCATGGCCGAGCGCAAAAAGCTGATAATGGGATATTACGGCAACGAAAAGAACGACAAGGGCAAGCTTGATGAGTCTCTCTTGCCGGCGCACTATGCCATTTCATTATCCGGCGAGCCCACGATGTATCCCAAGCTTCCGCAGCTTGTAAAGTACCTAAAGTCGCTCAAGGCGACAAAGTCGATATTTCTTGTGACAAACGGGCAAGAGCCGGACATGCTTAAAAGGCTGCAAGCGGAAGACGCGCTTCCAACCCAGATTTACCTGTCAACCAACGCTTCAAACAAAAAGATGTTTTACCAGATAAACCGCCCGCGCCACAAAGACGCGTGGGAGCGCTGGTGGGAGAGCCTGCGCTTTCTTGCCACTGCAAGCACAAGGACCGTGCTCCGCATGACTTTGATAAGGGAATACAACGACAGCGCCAGCTTTGTTGGAGAATTTGCAGAAATGATGGCGCAGGGCATGCCCCATTTTATTGAATTAAAGTCGTACATGCACATCGGCATGTCAAACCAGCGCCTAGAGAAGGGGCATATGCTTGAGATGCACGAAGTCAGGGACTTTGCGAGCAAGCTGTGCGACAAGATGCCCTCGTTCAAGGTCATGGACGAAAGCGAGATTTCAAGGATAGTGGTGCTGCAGAACCAAGCGCGCTATGTCGACAGGTGGATAAAGGAATACCTACCACCAGCGGAAACCTATTAGCACGCTACAACGCTTGCTAAAGCATCACATGCACAGGCAGGTCTTTGCCGCCGCTTTTATCGCGATTGCGTTTTGCCTTGTCGGTCCATCCTTCCAGCCATCCTATTCTCAGACCGGCTCGCGTCCGGCGTACATTTACGATTATGCAGGCATCATAAGCGACAGCTATGAATCGCTTATAGACGACTACGTCAGGCGCGTGGACGACAATACTACTGCAGAAATTGTGATCTATACCATCCCGAGCTTTGCAGGGCACGGGATAAAGAAAGACGGTCAGGAGATACAGGACAGAGACATGCTTGCAAATTATATCTTTAACGAGGTGTCATTGGACGGAATAAAGGGGATAGGCAAGAAAGGCAAGGACAACGGCGTGCTGATCCTGTTTTCGCTGGTGCCCGATGGAGCTGGGGGCTCGATGCGAATTGAAGTGGGAAGAGGGCTTGAAGGAGACATCACTGATGGGACGGCTGGCGCGATACTCGATTCGTACCTTGTCCCTGCAAGGCAGCAATACGAAGATGTTGGAGACACTGGAGTATTTGACGATGCATTTTACAATACCGTGCGCGCCCTTGCAGGAGAGATAGGCTATGTTGACAGCGACAACCCGGGCTTTGTAAACCAACAGCCTTCTGACCCATTTGATAATTACTCGGTATGGATACCGATCATATTTTTCATAATAATTGCCGTTGTAGC
>JAJPDY010000010.1 GCA_023252395.1 Nitrososphaera sp.
GAGGATAGCGAGCTTGCCACTGCCTCTTCCGCCCTGCGCCTTGTCTCGTCTGCAACCGGCTCTATCAGGTCTTTTGTGATAAAGTCCTCTTTCTGGCCGGAAAAGAACCCGAGCACCACGACAAACGGGCTCTTGCCGCTGATTCCCAAAGAGCAGAGGTATAGCAATTGTCTGCCTCCAAAGTCGATAGAGTTGCATCCTGACAGGTCGTCGGGGTACTCGATCAGGCGTGTTGTAGTTGCTAGTGCGGATTCCATGGAAAAGTGACTGTTAAAAACTATAACAAGCGACAAGCTTACGCCCGTTTACAAACGGATTGATGCAAGCTAGCTAGTCGTATAATGTTAAAATAAAGCGCCAACGGTGCACATTGCATGTACAGGTCTCGGCCCAAGGACAGCCTCGGTGACGACGTGCTCCGCTTTCTCTCCTCGATGCAGCACGACCAGTCGATACTGTACTACGACATCCTTGGAAGCCAGGCGCATTCTATAATGCTCCATGAAATGGGCAACATTTCTGCGGGCGAGCTCAAAAAGATCCTGTCTTCCCTTGAGGAGGCAAAAAAGAAACCCGAGATAATAGACAAAGAAGGCTACGAGGATATTCATGAGGCGCTTGAGGCGTTCGTGATCAAGAGCGCGGGCATGGACGCAGGCGGCAAGATGCACACCGCAAGGTCGAGGAACGATCAAGTGGTACTTGACATCAGGATGAAGGTGCGCGACGACATCAATGCAATATGCGCTGCCCTTGCGGATCTCGTGGCAAGCCTTGTAGAGCGGGCAAAGGAAAGCAAGAACGTGCCGATGCCGCTGTACACTCATTTGCAGCAGGGCCAGATAGGCACATTTTCACACTTGCTGCTGGCGTACGCGTATTCTCTGATGCGCGACATGGAGCGGCTGTACCTGTCATACGGCAGGATAAACCAGTCGCCCCTTGGAGCGTGCGCCATAGGCGGGTCGAGCATCAATATTGACCGGAAGAGGACCGCGGTCCTGCTTGGCTTTGATTCATTGGTAAAGAATTCAGTTGACGCGACAAGCTCGCGTGACGTGTTTCTTGAATACGCCGCGACGCTTGCCATACTGTCAAGCACTCTTGGCAGGATGGCTGAAGACTTTATACTGTGGTCGACAACGGAATTTGGCTACATCGAACTTGCAGACCGCTACAGCTCGACATCGAGCGCGATGCCGCAAAAGAAAAACCCCGACCCGCTAGAATTGACAAGGGCAAAATCCGCGATAGTGACTGGCAACCTTGTGTCGATGCTAGGAATCGTCAAGGCGCTTCCGTCCGGCTACAGCCGCGACTTGCAGGACTTGAAGCCGCCGTTATTTGGCGCGTCTTTAATTACGCTTGACACTGTAAAGATAATGGACGGAGTTGTCAAGACGCTCCAGATAAACAAAGAAAAGATGCGGCAAGCTGCGAGCACCAGCTACGCGGTTTCGCTAGACATTGCAGAACAGCTAGTGACAAAGCACAAGCTTCCATTTAGGAGCGCGCACAAAATAGTGGGCGCGCTGGTAGACAAGGCCGCGAGCATGGGTAACGTGCCCCTTGGCAAGCTAGAAGTGTCAGACATTACTTCTATTCTAAAGACGCTCAAATCTGATCTCAAGGCAGACGAGCTGGCCAAGATAATCAAAGAGATGACTCCTGAAAAGTCATTGCAAGTGCGCAAGTCGTCCGGCTCGCCCAACCCTGCAGAGCAAGAGGAGATGATACAGTCGCTCTCCCAAGGAGTGTCAAACTACAAGGTGGGGATTGGCAAGCGCACCAAGATGGTTGAGGGCTCGTTTGACAACCTTGCCAAGACAGTCGAGAAATACCTGCAATCATGACCGTTATCGCATTTGTACCGAAAAATCTGCTGAAATTCGTGCCTTTTTCTTGTTCTGATGGCGTTTAGAGCAGGCAAAGGCGCTGAAATTCGCTGTTTTAGTTGCGATAAAGTTTATATCGTGTCCGAAACCAGTTAAAGGGTGCAGTAAATGTCGCTAAAATCAGACGATCCAAACTATTATGCGCACCAGTACAACTGGATGAACGAAAACGGCAACCACAAGAGGATAAGGATTCTTGACAGCACGCTTCGAGAGGGCGAGCAGCACCCCGGAGTGTCATTCACGATAAAGCAGAGAATCCAGATTGCTTGGATGCTCGACTCTTTTGGAGTTGACCAGATAGAGATCAGCCCAGTTGTGTCGCCGGATCACGCCGAAGCGACAAAGACCATAATCAAGCAGGGTCTGAGGGCAGACATTGTCGCGCACACTCGGGCGATCAAGTCTGATGTCGACATTGCAATCGACTGCGGGGCAACGTGGGTCGCGACATACATGGGTATCTCCGATATTCACCTGTCTGCAAAGCTAAAGATCAGCCGCGAAGAAGCCAAAATAAGGGCGCTTGAAGTCGCCGACTATATCAAGGCGCACGGGTTAAAGTCAAGGTTCACGATGGAAGACGCAAGCAGGACAGAGCCGGCGTTTCTGATTGAAATGTGCAAGGAGATGAACAAGCGCGGGATTGAAAGGGTGAGCATACCAGACACCGTCGGCATCATGCGGCCACGCGGCATGTACAACTTGGTAAAGATGGTGCATAACAGCATCGACACTTCAAAAACGGCGCTTGACGTGCACTGCCATAATGACGTCGGGCTTGCACTTGCAAACGCGCTTTCAGGGTGCGAAGCAGGAGCCGACCAGATCCACACGACCATAGACGGGTTTGGCGAGCGCACTGGAATCCCGAGCCTGTCAGAAACTGCAGTGGCGCTTACGCTAATCTACAAGTCAAACAACGACCTCCGGCTCCACATGCTAAAGGACCTGTCAAGGACGATAGCAGAATACGTCGGCCTCCAGATTCCAGAGTCAAAGCCAATAGTTGGCGACAGCGCGTACAAGCACAAGGCCGGCACGCACCTTGCAGCGATTCTGAAAAACCCTGCTGCCTACGAAATAATAGAGCCCAAGATGGTTGGCAACCGGCGCAAGATAGTGTTTGGCGAGCTTGCAGGCAAGAACGGCGCCGCCTATCTGCTGGCGCTGCTTGGCCTTGAAACCGGCAAGCACGAGGCAGAGGCGCTTGCGCGCGGCCTGAAGGAACTGCGCATGGGCGACATACTGGAATTGTACCTAGACGACAGGTTGGAGAGAAAGATACTTAATGACGCTGCAGTAAAGGTTAGTCCATCAAAGGAGTAAATGACAGATGGTCAAATGTCCAGAATGCGACGCGGAAATAAAGATACCTGCTGACTCGATAGAAGGCGAGATCGTGACCTGCCCCGACTGCGGAGCAAGCTACGAACTGGTCAAGTCAGGCGAAGGATTTAACATAAAACCGGCTCAGGTTGTCGGCGAGGACTGGGGTCAGTGAGCCAAGAGCCGTCAAATTTTTCTGGCCGCTCTCTAACTATCCTCTACGACAACATCCGATGGGAAGAGAAGGCTCTGTACGAAGCCGCAAAGAAAAAGGGCGTGCAGGTTGAAAATCTAGATTGCAAGAACCTTGTGCTTGGCCTGAACGACAGGAACTCAAAATATCGCAACCAAGTAGTTATTCAGCGCTGCGTCAGCTACTTCAAAAACGTTCACTCTACATCAGCGCTGGAGGGCTTGGGCGCGCACGTCATAAATCCGCTTGACGCAGCGATAATGTGCGGCAACAAGATGTACGCCCACATGAAGCTTGAAAATGCCGGCGTCAGGACTCCAAAGGCGATTTCTGCATTTTCAGAAGAATCTGCTCTTGCCGCTCTTGAAGAATTCGGCTACCCTGCAGTGATAAAGCCAACAGTCGGAAGCTGGGGCAGGCTCATTGCGCTCTTGCGTGACAAGGAAGCTGCTCGCGCAGTAATAGAAGACAGGGAGCACATGTTCCCGATTTACCATGTCTACTACTTTGAAGAGTTTGTCGAGCGGCCGCCAAGGGACATCCGGGCAATAGTGGTTGGCGACCGCGTAGTAGCTGCCATCTATCGATATTCTGGCAGCGGCGAATGGAAGACCAACATGGCACTTGGAGGCCACGCAGAAGCATGCCCTGTTACAAAGGAGCTTGAAGACATTTGCATCAAGGCCACGCGCGCCCTAGGAGGCCAGATAGTCGGGGTAGACTTGATGGAGAGCAAGAGCGACGGGCTGATGGTCCACGAAGTGAATAATACCACTGAATTTAAAAATACCGTCCGGGTTACAGGAGTAGACATCCCCGGGTTGATGGTTGATTACGCGCTAGGGCAGGGAAAATAAGAGGCATTGGTTTCGCCAAGTTATGCCATTGAATTATTAAAAAAGGCGCTAGAGCTTTACACGCCGTCAAGGTCCGAAGCTGCCCTTGCCAACCTGATAAAGGACAAGTGCGTAAACGAGCTTGGTTTTGAGCAGGTAAACATTGACAGCGTCGGCAACATCATCGCCTCAAAGGGGACGGGCGCGCCAAGGATTCTGCTGTGCGGCCACATGGACACGGTCCCGGGTCAGGTGCCTGTGAGGATAGAAGACGGCTACATCTATGGCCGCGGCGCTTCTGACGCAAAAGCCCCTCTGATAGCAATGCTCCTTGCAGCATCAGAGTTTCCAAAGCAGGGAGGCACGGTAACCTTTGCCGGGGTAGTTGACGAAGAAGGCAACGCGACAGGAGTCAAGCAGCTGGTAAAGAGCAAGCTTGGAGTCGACTACGCAATATTTGGCGAGCCTTCAGGCGTTGAAAACATTACAGTCGCGTACAAGGGCAGGCTTGCGATAAGGCTGACATGCGACGTGGGCGACAGCGCGCACGCAAGCGCTCCATGGCTTGCCAAGAACTCGATTGAAGAAATGTATGATTTCTGGAAAGCTGTGAAGGCAGAGATAGAGCGCGTCGGAACCGCAGAGAACAAGGCCAAGTCGATCAGCTGCAGCCTGACCGAGATAACTGGTGGCTCTAGCCACAACGTCACTCCGCAAAAGTGCAAGATAACAATAGATATCCGGGTGCCGACTATAACCACATGCGAAAACGTTCTTCGCATGGTCGACACTGTCATTACCAAAGTCGCTTCCGAAAAGGGAGTAAAGGCGACTTATCGCATTGAGGACAAGACCGAGCCCTTTGAAGCAGACCATTCGTCGCCCCTTGTCAGGGCGCTCCTGCTGTCTGTGCTTGACGTGCGCAAAAAGAGGCCGATGCTTCTGCGAAAGACAGGAACTGGCGACATGAACGTGCTTGGGCACAACTTCAAGATACCAGTGATCACTTATGGCCCCGGCGATCCCCATGCCTCACATACCGCTGACGAGCGGGTGAATATTGACGAATATGTGTCAAGCATCGAGGTGTACGAGCGGGCGCTTTTCCACATGTCGCGCCTGCACCACCTAAGAAAGAAATAGCGATGCCAAAATATAGGCGTCGGCTGCTCCCTGCACCATGCTATGGTTAGTGGGAGCTGGCATCAACGGCTACAGAGGATTGAGCCTTGCTGCCCTTGATGTTCTGAAAAGGTGCGACGTTGTTTATGTAGAACGGTTCACAAGCGCCCTGTCTGATTCAGACTTGCAGGGCATGGATTCGCTTTTGGGCAGAGAGGTCAAGCCCGTCCAGAGATGGTTTGTCGAAGACGGCCGGGAGATTCTCGAAGCGGCAAAGTCAAAAGAAGTTGCGCTTGTAACGTACGGCGACCCGCTCATTGCCACCACCCACAGCGAGCTCCGGGCAAGAGCTGCCAAAAACTCTGTCAAGACAGGCGTCTTGCATTCCGCGTCTGGCATTGCGTCAATCATTGGCGAAACCGGCCTGCACGTCTACAAGTTTGGCAGGATGGTCACCATGATGTCAGAACCCCAGTCTGCCATAAGCGTGTACAACACCGTCTTTGACAACCTGCTTTCCGGGAACCACACCCTCATTTTGACTGAATACAGCCTTGACGAGAACAGGAAGGAGCCGTTCTTTCTCGACCCTTCTTCGGTGCTCAAGATGCTGCTTGAAGTAGAGCGCGACCAGAGGCACCAGATTTTCTCTGACGACACGTTTGCAGTCGTTGCCTCCAGAGTGGGCATGGACGACCAAAAGCTGGTTTCAGGCAAGGTCAAGTCGCTTGTGCAGGCAGGCTTTGGCGCCGGTCCGCATTCAGTTATCATCACAGGCGCCCTCCATTTTACCGAAGCCGACGCGCTTGCCGCATTGACTGAATGCCTTGACTCTCCAAGTGACAACTCGCAGAATGTGAAGAGGATTTCGACACAAATGATAGAGCGCTACGCGCCAAAGGCCAAGCAGGCAGTGCAGCAGATGCGCGAAATCATACGGCATGACAAGGACAACAAGGGGATGTTTGAAGTGCTCGACAACGCAGAATACTATATCGCCGATGCCGAGAGGTTCCTGCGGCAGGCAAAGTACGAGCTGGCTGTCCTGAGCATAGGCTACGCAGAAGGCTTGGTGGATGCTCTACGCTTCCAAAAAGGCATAAACCCGTGGAACCCGGGTGGCTGACGTATATATAAGAGAGGCAGGCTGATGGCAGGCGTGTCTGGCAATCAGGAAGACGGCTTTAAACTTCTGGCAGAAGGCAAAGTAAAGGAATTCAACAGCTGGAGGATGAAGAACCTGATAGTAAAGCTGGATTTTGCCGGCAGGGATCTGGCAGGCAAAAACATCTCTGGCGCTTTTCTAAACGGCGTGGTGGCAGACAAGGCAAACTTTAGCCGCGCCAACATTGCTGGTGCTAACTTTGTGCAGGCAAGCCTTAATGGCGCCAACTTTGAAGGCGCAGACCTTGCAGAGGCGCTTTTGATGTACACGGAAATGAAGGAGGTCAACCTGAAGGGTGCTAACCTGACAAAGACTAACCTGATGTGGGCCAACTTGCAGAACGCAGACCTGACTGGAAGCAGGATGTCAAAGACGGTATTTGTCGAAGCAAACCTGCAGGGAGCCAAGGTTTCAAGCGCAGACAAGGGAAATGCTTATGCAAAATACGCAAAGCTTGACGGCACGGCATGGCTTGAACCAGTCGCCGAAAAGCACTGATTTTTAAGATTTTGTCCAAACGTTTGGATCAAGTGCTATATCTTTTATCATCCAATTGCCAACCGTGGCTGGAAGCGTCATTCTTGTTCAGTCGGCATTTTCCAAAGATTTATTAATTAATGCGCAGTCATTTTCTCTTGATATGGCGCAGACCCCTCCTGCTACTGGAGGTAAGGTATCGCGGCGTGACTTTCTAAAGTTGATGGCTGCTGCGGGTACTGTTATGACGTTTGCACCTTTTGTGGACTGGGGCAAGTTCCTGCCAAACCCTGCGGGCAACATTGGCAAAAAGGTAAAGGCAGAGCTTCCTGATGGATCTACCGCCAACGTTAAAACTTTTGAGGTCAACACTTCTCAGGTGCTTATTTACCCCAAGTCTGACGACGCTGCCCTGAACAAAGAGTCATTCAGGACATGGCAGTTCATACGCCTGCCAAAAGAGCTTGGCGGCGACAAGAATGACGCTTCTGCTTTTAGAGTATACAGCATGGTATGCCTTCACCTCTGGTGCCTGTGGAAATACTGGCCGCAGGACGGCAGGAAGAGGGGCGAATGCCCGTGTCACGGCAGCATGTATGACCCGATGACTGGCAAGGCATTCGCTGGCCCGGCGTCGTTGCAGGGGCCGCCGTCGAACGTTCTTCCAAAGCTAGATCTAGAAATGGATGATAAAGGAGACTTGTGGGTATTACCTCCTACGTGGAGTCCTAATGCTAATGGAGTGATTGGATTTGGGCGTTACATTAACGTATGAAAATAGCCTCGTAAGGCTATTCCGCTGGATATACGCTGGTGTAGAGCGAACTATATTCATGGGGATGAAATTTACCTTCCCCGGAAGGTTCGTCAGCCCCCTTGGCTTCCTTGGCATGCTTACTTTTGTTCTATTCATCATACTTGGCATTACTGGCGCACTCTTGATGCTGTGGTACGAGCCAATACTCGACAGGGCATGGAACAGCGTGCAAAACATCAACGACACCATCCCCTACGGCTTCCACATACGTAACATCCACTACCACGCTTCAAACGCCATGGTCATGATGGCGCTTTTGCACATGTACTACCAGTACTTTAGCGGGCGCTACAAGATCAGAAACGAGATACTCTGGGTGACTGGCATCATACTTGGTGTCATGACAATTCTGGAGGCGTTCACCGGCTACGACATCATATTTAGCGAACGCGCCGAGCTTGCGATTTCCATTGCGGCTTCGCTTACCAACTCTATACCTATAATGGGGCCGCAGATGAGGGAGGCGTTCTTTGGTGGGGGATTCCATGACTTTATCCTGAGGTTCTACACGTTCCACGTGTTCATGCTCCCAATAGCATTGCTCGGGCTCATGGTAGTCCACTTCCCGAGGTTCCTGGTATTTGACGTGCCAATGGTCATGGCAATTTCTGGCGCAATCATGCTTACAGGAGGCGTATTCCCGGTAGGTCTTGGCCTGCCGTTCAAGCCGGAGGTGCCGCCTGGCATCACGGTCCCCGAATGGTACCTGACTGGCCTGTACGCATTCCTCCGTACAATGTATGACAAGTTCGTGACAGGTGTCGCGTGGCCCGGACTGTTCATAGGCGCCTTGCTAATTGTCCCGTTTGTCGACAAGTACAAGAAATTCTCTTGGAAGGACAGGCCGCTCATTACCGCAGTAGGCATCACCAGCCTTGCCCAGATAATCGTCACAACATACTGGGGCTTTTACATTGACCCTAGCATAAACAAGGCCCTGCTCGAGAGGCTCGTAATCGACCCGATATTCTTCTACCTAGTCATGATACTACTCGTCCCGATGTCGTTTGGCTTTACCTACATGATGATAAAGCTTGCAAAGCACTCTGAAGCAAATGCCAAGCTGCAGCCAAAGAAAGGCGGCAAGGGAGCGATAAACCTCTCACAAAAGTGGATCTATGCGCTGTTTGTTGCGCTCCTTGCATTCCAAGTATACCTCAACATTGCAGCATACTATGCAATGCTGCAGGGCATGAAGAACTATTCGCTGTTCATAATAGGCATAATCATGCTGGTCTTTGCAGGCATGTTCCACCTGTACAGGTACGGCAGGGCGCTCGCAAAGGCACCGCCACCCAAGCCAACAGCCCCGCCAGCAAAGCCCATTCCAGCGACGCCCAAGCCGGCGCCGGCAGCTCCTGCAGCAGAAAAGCCGCTGGCAGCTCCGCCAACAGCGAGCTCAGGAAAGGTAGGCTCTGAGAAGACCCCACAGCTGTCACAGTCCCAGCAAAAGCATTCAGCTGACGGCGGCAAGACAGCAACAGCAGGTCCAGAGGCCAAACCGCCGACAACTACTGCCAGCCTTGACTCTGACAAAGGACCCAAGACTGCCTGAGCAAACAAGCTTTATATGTGAAAATAGAAAGAGAAAAGATCGATCATGGCAAACCACGCGGGCGGCATCAGCATCATGGCCTTTGTAGTTGCAGTTGCTGTTAGCATGGGATACTACCAGTTTATCTTTTTGCCTGAAGCCAACGCCAAACCTCACCTTCCACCGGAAATACTAGAGCCGGCACAAACCACCAAAGTAACGATTGTCAAAGATGCAGTATTGCAAACCAATCCTCAGAACTTTGTACCCAAAGACGCGCGTGCTGTTTTGGGACTCTCAAACAAAGTCGTTTGGACAAACAATGATGCAGCTACCCACACAGTCACTAGCGATGATCCTGTCTATATCGACAAGATAAATGGACCGTTTGACTCGCTTCAGCAGCAAGAATCCATTCCTGGTGGCTTCCTTTTGCCCGGAAAGACTTTTGAGTTCACATTTACCCATGAGGGCACATATGCATACCACTGCACACCTCATCCGTGGATGCAGGGCAAGGTAGAAGTCGTAGAGAACTTCGCCTAAACTTTCTTTATTATTTTTATATACGCAACGTCGCTGACCACCTCTTTATGCTCTTGTATTATTGATGCTCGAAACTTGACGCTAGAGTGGTCGGCTGACGGCACATGCTTTGTCACCGCGGTAAATTCAATGGTGGTTCTGCCGCCAAGGTCTGCTTTGAAAATCGAGAGCCGGGCATAGGGGTAGTTGATCTTTTTGCCATTGAGATTTATGTACGAGAAAACGTCGCTTGAATTTTCTATCTGGGAGTTGATTACCAAGCTGTCAAACCTCCCGGCATAGTTTATGACTATTGTCCCGTGCAGGTCCTGACCCGCCACTATCTCGTTTTCAGCCAGCGATATTGAGACTTGCTTTTGGTTGCTCAAGCCGAGTTATCTGCAGGCTGAAACACAGATTTAAACTAACTTGGAATGTATTTAGCAAATGATTGAAAATCCTTGAGCATCGGGATAGAAAAGACATCCGTCGATTCTGGACATGAATGCGTGCCCGGCATGCAACAACAAGTTCTACGAGTACCACGACGGCAAGTGGACAGAATGGATCTGCTGGAGGTGCGGGCACTACGAGTCAGACACCCCTGCATTCAGGGCGTATCCACACCTGTTCCATGACATCGTGCGCAAAAACACGGGTTATTACCTTGAAAAATACGCATATTATGGAAGAGGGATCATTAGAAATCCACAGTAACTTTATGCTGAATTTTGGTCTCACATAGTTGAACAACCAGCTAAAATTTTCTGAGTAGATAAAGCCTTAAGGAAGTTTGTCGATAATTAAATACGGATTGCGTCTGTCCAGCATCACGATTGATGCCGATGGATCTCCGTCCGGTTATATCGCGTGGTACAACCATTCTACAGAAACTAGCAGGATCAGGACTTTGCGCCCTTCAATAAAAAACGACAGGTACGGCGTGCAGAGAATGGAAATGCTGGCCATTTATTTTGCGCTGGCAGATAACCAGCGGCAGATCAACAGAATAGCCAACAACCAGAAGAAAAAACAGCTCGTCGTGAACATTCGGAGCGACTCCAAGACCAGCGTCGAGCAGCTGCAGGGCATATCCGAAGTCAGGGACATCATGCTGCAGAGGATATGCGCGGCGATAAGGAAGCTTCTTGAGAGGATGGCCTACATGATAATCTTTAACCACCTAGAGCGGGCAAGGAACATCGCCGGGCTACTGCTTGAGCAGAGAAGAAGGAAAGAGGAGGAAAAGCTCATCATGCACAGGTACGAAAAATATTATGGAAGTCTGGACCGGCTGCAGGGGCTCATGGTAAGCCCGTACGAGCTGACAACTGCATAAATATATTAAGTGAGGTTCGGTTAGTACCGAACTGATTGCAAGAGCCGCCCACGCCGCAAAGGATGACGTATGTCAACGGCTATGCGACAAGGTATATCGAGCAGGGGTCGCCTGACAGCAAGACTCTGATCCTTCTTCACGGTATAGGCGCTTCTGCTGAAAGGTGGGCTCGGGTAATTCCGACTCTGTCAAAATACTTTCATGTCATAGCGCCGGACATCATTGGGTTTGGGTACAGCGACAAGCCCACAGTTGAATACACTCTTGACTTTTTCCTTGACTTTTTTGCAGGATTCCTTGAAAGCCTGCACATATCAAAGGCAAGCCTGGTTGGATCGTCTTTTGGCGGCCACCTTGCAACCGAATTTGCGATAAAATCCAACCGCAAGGTGGACAAGCTGGTGCTGGCGTCGCCGGCAGGCATGATGCGGACTTCGACCCCTATTCTTGATGCTTACATCATGGCCGCACTTTATCCGACATATGAAAATGCGTTCAAGGCGTTCAAGGACATGGCAAACGACCCTGACATTGTCAACGAAGAGACGGTCATGGATTTTGTGAACAGGATGAGGCTGCCAAATGCAAAGTATGCGTTCATGTCGACACTGCTTGGGATGAGGTACGCGCCAAAGCTTCAGGGCAGGATAGGTAAGATAATCGCGCCGACGCTTCTGGTATGGGGCGACAGCGACAGGATGATACCTGTGCAGTACGCCAAGGAGTACAACGAGATCCCTGACAGCGAGCTGGTAGTCGTGAAGGACTGTGGCCACACGCCTTACGTTGAAAAGCCGATGACTTTTAACAAGCTTGTGCTCAAGTTCCTTGTTGGAACCAGCGGATGATCATTCTTTGGCGGCAGCGCCTTTGCGCCTGCGCTCTATCGGGACAACAATGACTTGCACAAGGTCGCCGTCTTCGATATTCAGCGCCTGCCTTTCTGCCTCCGGAATTGAGATCCTGCCGCCGCTTTGCACCGTTGTCTTGAACATTGCATTGTAAAATGTCAGGCTCTTGAGGACTGCAAAGTAGTTTTGCATGGTGTCCTGCTGTATGTTAGAGAACTGCTTCATAAAGTCCTTCTGAGCTTCGCTTCCCTTTTCAATCGCCTTCTTGAAAGCTTCTACAGGATCTGTGGGATCGTTAGAACTCATGATACATCAATGTCAGGTGCGTCATTTATTTAACGTTAGTGCTGTCGGGAAAAAGTTCAATAAGGATCGTTAGAATGTGCTAGCAGACATTTGCAATCATTGTCTCAAGGCTTTGATCCCGTGCTCAGCATAAACAGCGGCCAGGTTTTCCTGTGGGAAAAGCACGGCAATTCATGGTATGGCATTTATGGCGATCACGTCATCAGGCTCGATGAGGTCGACGGGCGACCAGAGTTTTCGTCGTTTCCAGAGCTAAAGTCATGCGAGCAGAAAATGTTCCGGCTTGACGATGACATCAACAAGATCCGGGAAGATGTGTCGCGCGACCCCTTTGTGCGCAAGCTTGTCAAGGCATATCCCGGCCTCAGGCTGATCAGGCAGGAGCCTCACCAGTGCATGTTTTCATTTGTCTGCGCAAGCAACACCAACATACCCATGATCCGCAGGATGCTCTACAACCTGACAAGAAAGTTTGGCGCGCCGGTGAAAGTCGATGGAAAAGAGTTTTTCACCTTTCCATCTGCTGCAGACATCAACAGGGCAACTATTGATGAGCTGCGTGCTTGCGGCCTAGGATACAGGGCAAAGGCTGTAAAGGCAGTGGCTGAAAGCATCGCAAGCGGCAGGCTCGACTTTCAGGCGCTCAAGAATGCAAGCTATGAAGAAGCCAAGCAGGAATTATTGCAGATTTACGGTATCGGCAACAAGATAGCAGACTGTGTGCTGTTGTTTTCGCTTGAAAAGCTTGATGCATTTCCGATAGACGTGTGGATTGCAAGAGCGCTTGCCAGCCACTACAAGTGGCTCCACAAAAAGCAATTTAGCGACAAGATTACCGCGCACCAGTACGAGACCCTGTCTGGCAGCACAAGAGAATATTTTGGCAGGTACGCCGGCTATGCGCAGCAGTACATCTATTATCACATGAGGCAGAATGCCGGCAAAAAATGGTGAAAGATATTCTAGCTTCCTTTCTTTTCTTCCATAAGGACAATATGCGTTACTAGCGACTTGACACCATTAATGCCCTTTATTCTTGCAGTGATTCCTTTTAGAGCAGTTATCCCCTCTTGTCCTTCAGTCTTTACTTTGATAATGATATCGTATATGCCGCTAATAGGGTATGCTTCAATGACTCCCTCAATTAGATCTACAGCACCTTTGACGTTTGTTATCTGATTGATGGTGCAATTTATCAAAACTAGTGCGGCGACATCTGACATTCTCTACTATCAACTCTGACGCTTAATTCCAT
>JAJPDY010000011.1 GCA_023252395.1 Nitrososphaera sp.
TCAATATTTCATCTGGGTTCAGGCCTCTTGCCCTTGCTATCTGGTCGATTCTTTCTGGCCTGAATGTGCCTTCGGTGTCTATCAGTATCACTCCTCCGCCAAGCCCTGCTTCTTCAACAGCCTGTTGTGCTGTGACGCACAGGGTGTGGCATATCTGGCTCTTGCCACTTCCAAATTCTCCATAAAACTCTGTAATGGCCTGAGTCTCTATGCCTCCAAGCAGCAATTCGTCAAGCGCTTTTGCTCCAGTTGAACAGCGAAGCAAAGACTTTCTCTTTTCAAGCTCAATATCCGCAGTAGTGAATTCATTATCAAGTATGCCGCTTTCCCTTAGCAACTTTTGCGCTGCCATGATAAAGGTGGCAGCTGTTTCCTTAGATCCGCCCAGATCTCCGGCAAGCTCTTCCGGCACTGTAGTGGCCAGCTCCATAACGGACGTTATACCTGCTTCTTTCATCTTGCGGGCAGTGGTCGGCCCTACTCCTTCAATGTCTTCGATTTCTAGTTCTACCACACTTTTTGAGTTAGTCATTATTGTTCTATCTTTTCTACTAGAGCTATATAACGAATGATGCACGTGAGGGGGAGGGGGTGTGGCATATGTCGAAAATTGCTGAAATTGAAAATATAAAAAGTGTGTCTAGGAAATCCTAGACTCACCTGCTTCGTTACTTTCTCTTGCTCTTTGATTTGGCCTTGACTTTTGCCTTGGCCTTTGGTTTGGCTTTGGCCTTGGTTGTTCCTCCGCCACCGCCGCCGATCTTGAACATCTTGGTCCCGCAGACCGTGCATGTTCCCGATGTAGCTGGACGTCCGTTTTTCATGGTAATCTGCTTCTCTCCCTTCATTTCCCTTTTTGCTTTACACTTTACACAATAGCCTATTGTAGCCATCTATTCTAACGCACCTTTGTGCTTGGATATAAGAATAGCTATTCCTCAGCGAGTTTTCGCGAGTCGCAAGCGTGGCGATGTGAAAATATTATCTACTGTCAATAATAATAATGCAAATATTTCAAAATCATTCGTCACGATCTGCTCCAGAGCAGCGTACAAGCACAAAAAGCTTCTTCCCGCCGCATCTTGAGCGCTGGAAATCGTTGCTGCTGCAAGCGTCATGCCATCCAGAAATCGGCAAGCGTCACGAAGGAAAATCCGGCACCAAAAAGCGATTTCCGTGGGCTATTGCGCTTAGCAAATGACGGTTTTCATACCTCAAACAGAGAATTTGTTTGCAAAGGAATTGCAATTGCACGAGCTGCGAAATTGGTATATTTTTATATCATTCTCATTTTAGCCATAGTGAATTTGGCCGCTGGCACCGAACCCGACCTGAACTCTCTTGGGTGGGAAGAACTGATTGCCCTGAAGCGCAAACTTTCAGGCGAGTTGAAGGAGCTGACAGACAAGATTATCGATATCGACAGGAACCAGTTCCATTCATTGACAGGCAGCATCAAGGAGCAAAGAAGCGCCCTTGACTCCAATACCGAGAGGCTGAAGCAGATACGGGCAGAGGTGGAAAAGCACAACGCGAGCCTCTTGGCAATCAGCGAAAAAATCTCCCAGTCAAAGAACTTTCTGTCCATGATGGAAGCCCGGCTCCCTTCCGAAAAGGAAGAAGAGCTGCACACAATAGTTCAGAGCAATCAAGCGCTTATCGATTCCAAGGATTACAAGAGCGAGCGTGAAAAGAACGAGATCATGTCAAGGGTCAAGGACGCGTCGATGAAGCTGGAAGCAGTGAAGGCCACGCGCACAATAAAGGAGCAGTTTGCGCAGCTGAGCCACGAGTCTGCAAGCGTCAGCAGTTTGATAAAACAGCTTGACGACGAGCGTGATTCGCTCAGAAGCAAGATCGGAGAAATCAATAGCACACTCGATGTGCTCTACGACTCTAAAAGAAAGATGGGAGCAGAGCGTGAAACGCATCTGGCAAGGTATGACAGCATTGCAAAGCAGTTTGATTCCATAAACGCGCGGCTCGACTCGATGGCTGAAATGAGGAGAAAGCAGCGCGAAGAATACGGCTACAACCTGCCAAGCGACGCTCTGTTCAAGGTGAAGGAAGAGGCGAGGAAAAAGCTGGAATCAGGATCAAAGCTCTCATTTGAAGAGATGAAGCTGCTCTACGGTGAAAAAGATTAATTCTCATTTACTTTGAACTCTTATGTAAGCCATGATAAACGACTTTGCCCTTGCCTGCTCTATCGACGGCTCGGTGGCGGGGTACTTTACCTACCACAAGCAGACCATGCTAATAATTCTGGCTGAGGAAGAAGCAAGGTCAGGCATCAACAACTTCAAGTTCATAGAGCCGTTCATGGACGCCCTTATCTCCCACGAGTGCATCCATGTTGTCATTAACAAGATAGAAGGCACAGAGGCGTCAGACTCGCTTGACGACCTCGAAGTCATTGTCGAGCATAATGGCGTGAAATTGCAAGTCACGCTCAATAACATATTGTTTGCAAAAGATAACTCTGGAATTGTGACGCCGTAAGAAGAAAAAAATGTTGTGCGTCAGCTGCGCACGAACTTATTTGATCTCTTCCGCTATGTCGCGCTGGCTAATTGCCATCTCGTCGACTCGAACTACTACTTTGTACCACTTGTCGTTATGCTTGAAGATGTGCGCCGACCCCTTCTTGTTGCTTGCAGAGCCGTACCCGCCGACTCGCTCGCTCAGCCTAGAGCGCAACTTGTCAACCTGGTACTGCGCTATCATCAGGTTCCCTACGATGTTCTCCAGCTCCATGTCCCTGTCTTCGTCGATATCTGGAACCTGGGGGTTGTTCTTTTTGCTAGTCTGCATTCTCAATGTACATCCTGTTTCCTATTCGGTAGTGTATCTCGTCGACGTAGTACGCTGTGTCGACCACTGGTGACGACAGGTTTGCGCCACACACCGGCACTCCTTCTGCTTGTTCTTCCTCTTCAATCAGAAGACTCATTTGATCAATACTTCAACACATCAAATAATAACGGATAGTAATATTCTACTAAAACACCGAATTAAAGAGTACTTCCGGTTCCATTGTACTGCCAGCTTAAAAACAAAGAGCTACAAAAAGTCAGTCATCTTTGCGTTAGCGGTCTCTTTTATCAAGCTATCAAGCCTTTTCCTGCCATTGGATGGCATACGAATTTCTGATAGCGTATACAGAAATTCCAGCTCATCCTCGGCCAGACCAAGATTTTCGTAGTACATCTGGTTGAACGCAAGTTTCTGCAGTATCCGCTGGAGGACTGCAAGCCGACCATATGCCCTACTGCCAGAGTCATCCGGCGCAAGCGCCCTTGCCAGAGTTGACCGGTTAAAGCTGAATATCCCGCTAGAGATAAAGCGGTCAAACGTGGAAACAACCTCAAAATTATCTTCAATGCCGGTGTAGCATATTATGGTGGCTGGCATGAACTTGGCAAGACCAGATTTTGCTATTCTCTTTGAATGATTTCTATCAAGCACCAGAACAGACAGCCCAAAGGTCATTATTGCGTTTATTATCTGGCTTGGCAGGCGTTCGTCTATCGTGTCGTCGTCTGACTTTAGCTCTATTGGGTAGAATCGCACACAGTCTATTCTGCATTTTTCGCTCCTTGCAAAACTTTCAAGCAACTGCGTCCTGACAAGCATGTTGTTGTAGTTGTCATAATCGGCATATGGCTGTTGAGTTATTGCCGCAATAACGAGGTCAAAGCTGCGAAAGTTTGCTTCTTCTACGATCCTCATCTCGGCATTCTGCGATGGCAGGATGTCATTGTTCTTTATGTGGCCGGACTGGAGCGCGCTGCAGAACAGAACCTTCAGCTGCTTTTCGTTCATGTGCCTGTTTGATTTGCGTTTTGCGTTAATGTATCTTGTGCTACTTTTTACAGGCCTGCTTCATAGACTTTGCAAAATTGACAAGCTCTTTTGCCATCTTTGCCTTGCTTGAAGATTTTGACATAATGTCAACTATGGCGCTTCCAATTATCACCCCGTCGGCGCCTGCGCCCTTCATCAGCCGGACGTGGGCAGGAGTCTTTATCCCAAAGCCAACTGCCACTGGGATAGCGCCTGCAAGCCTCTTTGCATTCTTGATTGCGTTGAGAGTATAATCCTCAAACGACTTGCGCGCGCCCGTGATGCCATAAACTGAAACCAAATAGAGAAAGCCAGAAGTGCTCTTGACTATGTTTTTGAGTCTCGCTTCTGACGTGTTGGGCGAAGCAAGGAACACCATAGAAAGATCAAGTTTTGATGCCGCCTGCAAGTATGCGCCTGCCTCTTCTATAGGCATGTCGGGCAGGATAAAGCCGTCGATTCCACACTCTTTAGCATGAGCCATGAATTTTTCAACTCCTACTCGCACTAAGATGTTGCAGTAAGTCATTGCAAGCAACGGCAAATCAGGATGGCGCTTCCGTATGCTCTTTGCCAGCTGCAGCGCCTTTTCAGGCGTGACGCCTTTTTCAAGCGCGCTGTGTGATGCCGCTTGTATAGTCGGCCCGTCTGCTATCGGGTCGGAGAATGGAATGCCTATTTCGATAATATCTGCGCCGCCTGATACAAGGGAGTCAATTGCATCCTGTGACATCTTAACGTCAGGATAGCCGGCAACGACATAACATACAAGCGCGCATTCGCTCCTGCTTGCCAGCTCATCAAGCCTGGCAGCGATTCTATTTGGCATGTTTCTTTTTCCTGCGATTTTTGTTATTTAGATAATCCTGAACTACCTGCACATCCTTGTCGCCCCGCCCTGACAGAGTCACGACAATAATGTCGTCCTTGCTCATTTCCTTTGCAAGCTTCATTGCGTATGAAATTGCGTGCGATGGCTCTAGCGCAGGGATTATGCCTTCAAGCCTCGATAGTGTGACAAATGCTTCTATTGCCTCGTCGTCAGTTGATGCGGCGTAGCGGGCTCGCTTGATATCTTTCAGCATCGCGTGCTCTGGCCCAACTCCAGGGTAGTCAAGCCCCGCAGATATGCTGTGAGTCTCTGTCACCTGGCCGCACTCGTCCTGCAAGAGATAGGTAAACATGCCGTGCAGCACGCCTTCAGAGCCGGCGGCAAGTGTAGCCGAGTGCTTGCCGGACTTGATCCCTTCGCCACCTGCTTCTACTCCGCACAGCATGACATCCTGATCATCAAGGAATGGGTAGAACGATCCCATCGCGTTGCTTCCTCCGCCGACGCAAGCGACTACTGCATCTGGCAACCTACCCTGCAGCTCGCGCATCTGCTGCTTTACTTCGTGGCCTATTACGCTCTGAAAGTCTCTCACCATCATCGGGTATGGGTGCGGGCCGACTACTGACCCGATTAGGTAGTAGGTGGTGTTGACGTTTGCAATCCAGTCGCGTATTGCCTCGTTGATGGCATCCTTGAGCGTCTTGCTGCCAGATTGCACGGAATGGACCTTGGCGCCAAGCAGTTCCATCCGAAACACGTTCAATTTTTGCCGCTCGACATCCTTTGCTCCCATGTAAACTTCTGCAGTAAGCCCGAGCACAGAGCAGGCAAGCGCGGTTCCGACTCCGTGCTGCCCCGCGCCAGTCTCTGCGATTATCCTCTTTTTGCCCATCTTTTTTGCCAAGAGCGCCTGGCCAAGCGTGTTGTTGGTCTTGTGGGCGCCGCCGTGCAACAGATCCTCTCTTTTCAGATAGATCTTGGCGCCACCAACATGCTCTGTTAGGTTCTTTGCAAAATAAAGGGGCGTCGGCCGGCCGGCGTATTCGGTCAAATAGTATGAAAGTTCCTTTTGAAAATCAGGATCGTTTTTGTATTTCTCGTAGGCAGACTCTAGCTCTTCCACCGCAGGGGCTAATGTTTCAGGTATGTACTTGCCACCGTACTTGCCAAACTTGCCGCCCACCGGATGGTTGCCTAGCATGAAACAAGTGCAGTACCTAAAAAGGGGTATTAAGGGATTCGCAATTAAAGCGCGTTGTACAGTTCGGCGACCTTGCCGCTAATGTCGCCGGTTTCCATTATCGAAGTGCCGACAAGAAATGCGTCAGCGCCGGCGTTTCTGAGATACTGTATGTCCTCCGGCTTGCCGATCCCGCTTTCGCTTATTATGACGCTCTTTCCCTTGTCGTGCTTTTTGAGCAGCCGCTCAGTGTTTGCGATGTCGACTTGCAGGTTGTCAAGGTTGCGGTTGTTGATGCCAACCAAGGCGTACTTTGCCTTCAATACTTCGCCAAACTCTTGCTCGCTGTGGACTTCAACCAATACTTGCAAGCCCTTCTTTGTTGCGTATTCTGCAAGTTTTTCCATGCTGTCTTCAGCCAAGTTCTGGTCAAAGACAGTCTTGATTAGCAGTATGCAGTCGGCCCCTATTTTTTTGCCGGCATCTATCTGGACCTGGCTGACAGTGATGTCCTTCATGAGCAGGGGCACGCTTACAGACTTTCTTATCGTGGCCAGATATTCTACAGAGCCTTCAAAGAGGTAGGGCTGCGTCAAAACAGAGAGTCCAACTGCGCCGGACTGCACCATCGTAGTGGCAATCTCGGCAGGCGAGCTCTTGCCCCTTATCTTGCCCTGAGAGGGAGAAGAGAACTTTACCTCAGTAATGAGAGGAGCGTGGGGGCATGAGAGGATTGCCTTTTTGAGGCTTATCGCGTCGTGGGTGAACGAGTGCTCTGTCTCGTAAGCGCCTTCGTCTATGGCCTTGAACGAGTTGTCCACCAGCCGCTTTATGCTAAAATCGCTCCTGACAAACTTGCTCATGCGTGCAACGCTTGTAGCAGCCTGCAGGTATTAAATTCTATTTCCAAGGCGCAACAATATCTAATATTTTTGTCGCGCTTTTCTTGACAGAGCTATTATGCGAAAAGCAGCAAGTTATAACAGGTCTAGCGCCAGCAAGAGAATGAAGACATTTGCGATTCTACATAGGCTGCTCTGGCTGGAACCATGAAACTTGGCTTGGACGTTTTTATCCTAACAGCCTGCCCAATGCAAAGTGGCTAGAATACTACACCAGCGTCTTTGACTATGTTGAAATTGATTCAACTTTCTACAAGATACCGCGGCGGGAGATGCCTATTCGGTGGGCTAGCAATACTCCTGCCAACTTTTGTTTCACTGCCAAGTTTCCGCAGGTGGTGACGCACGATACAAGGCTTGGCGGCGGCCTCGAAGGGCTTGAAAAATACTTCAACGCCATGAAGCCTCTTGGAAACAAGCTCTTGTGTCTGCTGATGCAGCTGCCGCCTTCGCTAAAAAAGGATGAAGGGCTGCCAAAGCTGGAGCGCCTTGTACCTAGCCTGTGGAAAAAATACCGCTATGCAATTGAGGTAAGGCATGATTCTTGGTTCCACAAGGATGTTTATGAGCTACTTCGACGGCACAACATCTGCCTAACATGGAGCCAGCTAGACACTATCCAGACGCCGCCTGAAATAACGGCTGATTTCATTTACCTGCGTTTAATGGGTGATGGAAGCTCTGATGGCAAGGACTCTGGAAGCGTACAAAAAGACAGAGTGAAAGAAATGGAAAGATGGGCAAGGCTTGCGAAAAATGTGCCTAGCAGAGTCAAGTTTGGAATCGTAGCCGCAAACGACAATTATGCAGGCTTTGGTCCCGCAACGGCAAACACGTTCAAGAAAATGCTTGGCATGAAGGATAACTTGACAGATTTTTGACCATAAAATATTTTATCTAGTATACTCAATGCCTCATAAGTCAGAGAGACCGGCGTAGCTGCCCTTAACTTATTCCGTTGGCGCACCGATATCGGGGAGTCGGGATGCTCGGAAAAGTAACGACTCTCCTGTATCTGCGCTCTAAAAGATCCATTAAATTACGAAGAGTATTTTTGCGAAATAGAACAACTTTTATCAGATGTCAGGATGCGTCATGATCTGCCAGCACTTTAGGCAATATTCTCCGGTGGCTTGAAAAAGCTCGGCTTTTTCAGTGAGGCACTTGTCGCAGATTCCGTCTTCGATGCCGTCTTTTAGGATTTGAGCTTGGCTCATGGGAATATCGCTTACATTACAGGGAGTAAAATTAGCCATAAACCTTGTGTAGGTAAAACATGGGCAGCTACAGAGTTAATGTATTTTAGAAATAGAATCAGAATACTGAATCATGTTCTAATTTCAAGATGTCACATGCATTTATGTAAATTTTTGAATGTCAAGTGACGATAAACATTCAGCCTTGTTTTATCAAAAGTTTGCAATCGGTGGACGGTTCACTCAGGTTAGAGTTGCCGTTGCCCTCTCGAGGATAATGTCCAATGCTTTTCTAATGTAAGCATTAGTGATCAACGATGGAAATTCTAGCCTCTTGTCTGAGGGCAGCAAATTGTTGAGCCTATGGAGCATCCTAATTCTCTCATTAATATCGCGTTCTGCCCTAATGGCAGAGATTTGATCCGATATTGCTAGAAGCAGATTGTTGTCTGTCTTCAAGGGACTATCTATAAGTCAAAGCTCATCTAAAAACATAGCTGCAATATTCAACATTTACAATCTTTTCACTTATTTTGATAGGATGTTGGCATTAATTATGAAATGAATAACCTGCGAGAGCATGCATTAATGACAGATTTTCAGCTTGATGGAATTGGATAATGATACTGCGATGATTGTTCGCGCTACAGGATATGTCGATAGCAATGGCTTGAATTCAGGTATATATTGACGGACTGACCGTATTTAGCTATACATCTGGGATGTCAGAGAGCGCAATATTCCGCGACAGATCAAAACTTTCTCCACGCTACATGCCGGAAGAACTGCCACATCGCCAAGCCCAGATCCAGCAGATAATCCAAGTATTTTCTGAAGCGCCAAAAGACCCGGACAAGTTCCCGCTGACCATCTTGCAGGTGATAGGTGTCGCGGGCATCGGCAAGACATCGACTGTCATCAGGTCCTCAAAAATTGTTGAAGAACAGTTTGCAAAAAACCGGCTGACATTAAAAACAGCATACATCAACTTGAAACTTCAAGGAGGCAACAAGTACGCAATCTATCGCTTTTTGCTTGAGCGCCTTGCTCCAGAGCTGCCAGCTCAAGGGCTGAGCGCGGAAGAAATGCTCCGCTACCTGCTCCGCTACTTGCGAGAAAACAAGCAGTACGCGCTCATCATCATGGACGAGATCGATTATCTGATAAAGACGAGCAAGGACAGCGGGATCATTTACGACCTGACGCGCCTGAACGAGTTTGAGCCTGACAAGCCCTGCAACGTCAAAGGCGTGGTGTTTATTGCAAGGAGCACGGAATTTTACAATAGGCTCGACCCAGCGGAGCTGAGCACCCTTGGGCGCGTTCCGATGGAATTCCATTCTTATACGCTGCAGCAGGTAAGCGACATACTGGAAAGCCGCTCGGCGCAGGCGTTCAACCCAAAGGCGATAGGCTCTGATGTCATTGACAAAGTTGCAAGCATCACCACATCGGCAGAAGTAAATGGCGACGTGAGGTACGCGCTCGATCTATTGCTATACGCGGGCAACCTTGCCGAGTCGCAGGGCACTGGAAGAGTCACGCTTGACCACGTGCGCAAGGTGCACGGCCAAGTGCATCCTTCTATAACATCTGAAGACATTGAGCAGCTGTCAAGGAACCACCTGCTTAGCATGGTGGCACTTGTGCGGGCACTGAAGGGCAAGAAAAAGCCGTACGTCGAGCTAAAGGACGTGCGCCTGTATGCGGCAGAGCTGGCAGAGCAGCTCAAAATTAAGAAAATCGACGTTGAAGACTACCTTGACGATCTGAGGTCTAGGAGGCTTGTAGACATAAAATCGCTCAAAGAGATCGGCTTGCACGGCGCGTCGCTTGCAGAGCTAGAGCCGGCGCTCATGAACAAAATCAAAGGCGAGAAATGATGTCGGTAGAAGAAACAAAGGACATTATCGAGACCGGCCTTGGGAGCATCGGCAAGATAAAGATACTAAAGGCTCTGGCAGAAGAGGGCAAGCTGGCCACGATTTACGTGCTGCACAAAAAGACGCACCTAAAGCGCGAGGACATAAAGAACAACCTTGACGACTTGATAAAGATAGGCTGGGTCAAGCAAGCAAAATACGCAAATATTGTGTACGGCATAAACAGGGAAAACAAGTACGTTGGCCGGCTGCTAGAGTTCTTTAACGACGTCGGCTATACCGGTCAGCCGTAAAAGTTGATGTACCTGTCGTCTTTTTGTGGGTTCTCTATAGTTGACAGTCCCCTGAATAACGCGTCTACAGCTGCCGCCTCTGTCATCTTGCCCTTTGCAACTTGGCGCGCAGCGCCTGAAACGTCTAGGTGCTGCACTCTCTGCATCAGAGTCTCGAGCTTCATCCCGTTTTCTCTTGCGCGCCTCTCAAGCGACAGGAATATGCGCTCGACGTGGTAGCTTGCATGAATGTCTGCCGCTTCGTCGCTTTCCACCCCGTAAAGGCTGGAAATAGTCGAGTCAAGCCTTGCCTCGTCCTCGCCTGTCACGCCGGCATGAGCCGCCTCGATAGCTGGCTTGCCGCGGAGTTTTCTGGCATCAATGTTGTCATGCATCTTTTGTGAAAACGTTATAGATAGTGCGTTTTCTTCATATTAAGATAGCGCCGGCGAATCCAAAAAGGATTAAAAAGGTGCCCCTCCAAAATTGAATGTGCAGTCCAGGACCAAGGCGCAAAACGGGAGCAAGTTCATTTTTGTAACGGGCGGAGTCATGTCCGGCCTCGGCAAGGGCGTTACCACATCATCTACTGCAAAACTGCTCCAGCTTGCCGGCTACAAGGTCTCCTGCGTAAAGATAGACCCGTACGTCAACTATGACGCCGGCACCATGAACCCCGTTGCGCATGGCGAAGTGTTTGTCACAGACGACGGGGGCGAATGCGACATGGACATTGGAAATTACGAGCGCTTTATCGATACTGCCATGACCAAGGATCACAATATCACGACTGGCAGGGTGTACCAGGACGTCATAAAGGCAGAGCGGGAAGGCAAGTACCTGGGCCAGTGCGTCCAGATTATCCCACATGTGACTGACGCCATAAAGAGCACTCTTCGCAAGGTTGCAAGCGACGAAAAGCTGGACATTATGGTGGTAGAGTGTGGAGGCACCGTTGGCGACATTGAGAGCCTGCCCTTTCTTGAGGCGTTTAGGCAGATGGAACTGGAGCTTGGCCAGTCAAACACGTTATTTATCCACGTAACACTGGCGCCCGTGCTTGACGTGGTGGGCGAGCAAAAGACAAAGCCCACGCAACACAGCGTCCAGGAACTTCGCAGGATTGGAATCCAGCCTGATCTCCTTGCAGTCCGGTGCAAGACTCCACTGAGCGAAGACGCAAGGCGCAAGATTTCGCTTTTTGCAAGCGTGGAAGAAAAATGTGTGATTTCATGCCACGACGCGCCGTCGATATACAAGGTGCCAGAAGTGCTAGAGAGTCAAGGAATTCTCAAAGCCATTTCGGAGCGGCTTGCGCTCAGGAGGTCGACTCCCCAGTGGGGCAACTGGAAGGCGATAGCAGAGTCGTTTTCAAAGAGTGCCGGAGCGGTCAGGATTGCAGTTGTGGGCAAGTACGTCACGCTTCCAGACAGCTACGTTAGCGTTTACCACGCGCTGTCCCACGCCGGCGCAAGCATTGGCAGAAAAATAGAGATCCAGTGGATCGACTCTGAGAAATTTGAAAACGGCGGCCAGCAGAATTTATCGATGTTAAAGAACTTTGACGGCATCCTTGCACCTGGCGGCTTTGGCAAGCGCGGAAGCGAAGGCATTATTGGAGCTGCCAACTTTGCAAGGGTGAACAACATCCCGTACCTCGGGATATGCTTTGGATTTCAGCTGGCACTAGTTGCATTTGCAAGGCACGCTTGCAAGCTAGGCGACGCCAATTCTACCGAGCTTGACCCAAAGACAAAGAACCCAATTGTGGACTTTATGCCAGAACAAAGAAACATACACGACATGGGCGGGACCATGCGTCTTGGAGCACACGACATTTCGATAGCTCCCAAGTCAATTGCAGCCAGGGTGTATGGCTCGACTGCGATAAAGAGGCGGCACAGGCACAGGTACGAGTTCAACCAGCAATACCTTGACCTTGTCAGCAAGAACGGCCTTGCCCTATCGGCACATTCAGACAATGGCAAGCGCATGGAGATACTGGAAATTCCGGGCCATAGATTCTACTTTGCGGTGCAGTACCACGCAGAGTTTAACAGCAGGCCGGGCAAGCCCGAGCAGGCGTTTGACGCATTTGTCAGGGCTTGTGCAAAATACTAGATCTTTAGCTCGTATATCCTCTGCCGGGCGTCGCGAAGAGACGTCTTTTTCTTGACGTAGCCCTGATTGATAAGGTGGCTCAGCGAGAGTCTGATGGTGCGCTCTGGGAGCATCGTTCTTGACGCCAAGTCCTTCTGGCTCAGCGCCCCTTCGTACTCTAGTGTCTTTAGAATCAGTTTCGCGCTCGGTGGCATCTTTAGCATGTCCTCTGCAAGTTTTACTTTTTTTGCCATGAGTGATGCGGCGGAAGACGAGTCACCGACCATCCGCACAAGCCGCGCCGGGAACTCGTGCCTGCTGCATTCTAGCGTGTTCTTTATCTGCATCCTGCGGCCGCCGTCAAGCACCATTTCGCAGTGGTATCGGCTGGTGATGTCGGTAATTTCGAGCATGCTGTCATTTGGCACCACAAGCGGCCTGCGCGTGTTGTCAAGCGAATTTACCGAAACTACCAGAAATACGGGCGACTTTTGGAGCACCATCGGGCCACCAGCAGACATAGAGTATGCAGTCGATCCTGTTGGAGTCGAAACAATGACTCCATCGCTGTTGTCATGCCAGATGTCGTTGCCGTCTATCCTTAGCACATGTTCCATCAAAGTCGCGCTCTTGCTTGGGAAAACTGCCACGTCGTTTAGCGCAGGGTCGACCGGCTTGCCGTCAACCTTGACTGCAAGGCGGAATACCTCTTCGACAGAGTAGTTGCCCCTCTTTAGCTTGTTAGTCGCTGCCTCCAAGTCGCGCACTTCAAGCTGGGCAAGAAAGCCCGTTGCGTCGGTTTCATAGATCCCGACTACCGGCGCAGAATCAGTGACAACTTTGTGAAAATAGTCCAGTATCCCCCTGTCGCCGCCTGCTACAAAGACAAGGTCTACTTCTCTGGCTACTGCATAGTCGTCCTTCATTATCTGAGTCTTGACACTCAGGGACTCTAGCGTCTTTTTCACCTTTGACAAAAGCGCACCGTCCCGCGAATCGACGCCTGAAAGCGCCACTTTCATTGCTATTACTACTTGATTCCTGTGGTCAGATTTAAAGCTAAGAGAGCTGCTGGAACCCTATTGTGTTGTAAAAGTACGAGGCGCTCTGCTCTATTTTTGATATCTGTGGCACCTTTCCAAGACCGACGTGTTTTGTTTCAAGGGCAGCCCTTACAGCTCCGGCGCCAAAGCATATCGCCCATAGGGGGTCTTTTTCCTTCAGGTACGCGCAGCAAAACGCCGCGCTCAGGATGTCGCCGGCGCCTGTAGAGTCTGGCGTGTCGACGTCGCGCAGCTTTATCCAGTAGTGCATCTTTTTGTGTAAAAGATGGATGAC
>JAJPDY010000135.1 GCA_023252395.1 Nitrososphaera sp.
AAATAGATGTCGTTCACTTTTGGCATTGTCATGTTCACCAGCCGCTCAATGTTTGCAGAGCCGGCAAGCATCTTTGAAATGCTTGACGAAACAACATCCCGGTCAAAGCCAATCTTGCCCCCGCTTATCCTGTCAAGTATCGCGTAGGCAAGCGACACCTGCCCGGTAAAGCTCTTGGTTGCCGCGACTCCGATTTCCGGCCCGCAGTTGACGCTGAGTGAAACATCTGATGCCCGCGCAACCGACGACGTCGGGACGTTGACGATTGACAGGATTTTTGCACCGGCGGCCTTT
Source organism: Nitrososphaera sp. (assembly GCA_023252395.1). Classification (GTDB taxonomy): domain Archaea; phylum Thermoproteota; class Nitrososphaeria; order Nitrososphaerales; family Nitrososphaeraceae; genus Nitrososphaera. The sequence continues at coordinate 295 of JAJPDY010000135.1, forward strand.
CCTAGCTTTATTGCAGATAATACATCTGCGGTCTCGCCGCTCTGTGAAATTGCTACAATGACGGTGCCCTCGTCTATCGAATCAATGTTGTATTGAAACTCGCTTGCCATCACCGGCTCAAAGCGTTTTTTCAAAAAGCGCGAGCCTATCATTGACATGATAAGCGACGTGTGATAGCTGGTGCCGCTGCCTGTGACAATGACGTTGCCGGCGCCTGCTATCGCGCTGCAGAACGCCTTTATCTTGTGCTCCTCCTGGTACGTCGCGGCCTTGATGCTCGTCCTCTGCTCAAATATCTCCTTGATGGTGTAATGGGCAAATTCGCCCTTGTTTACGTCTGCAAGCTCCCACGCGACCTTTGTCACGCTCCTTGCCACCGGCTCGCCACTGAAATTGAAAATGTTCGTCCCATTTTTGTCGATTATTGCCATGTCGCGGTTGTCAAGAAATATCGCCTGATCAGTATGCTGCAAAAAGCCCAATACATCGCTTGACGCATAGCAAGCGTTGTCAGAAATTCCTATCACGAGCGGCTCGTCAAGCCGCGCACACGCAAGCGTGCCAGTCGCAAACATGGCTACAAAAGCATACGAGCCATCCAGCTGCTTTACCGTCTCCATCATGGCAGCCTTGATGTCCTTGCTTGCGTTATAGTGATCTTCTAGCAGGTGCGCTATCACCTCGGTGTCAGTCTCGCTTCGGAACCTGTGGCCCTTCTTTACCAACTCTTCTTTCAGAGGGACATAATTTTCAATTATGCCATTATGGACAACTGCAATGTCGTTTGTGCAGCATGGGTGCGGGTGGGCGTTGTAGTCGGTGACTCCGCCATGAGTGGCCCACCTTGTATGGCCTATTCCGACAAATCCTTCCATACTTGCAAGGTTCAGGCTGCTGTTGACTTGGTTCACCTTGCCAATGCCCTTCTTTACTGAAATCTTGTCATGACTTGAAAGTGTCGCCACGCCTACGCTGTCGTAGCCCCGGTATTCCATCCTCTTGAGGCTTTCAACAAGGGTGGGTGCAACGACGTTTTTGCTAATAATGCCAATGATAGAGCACATCACAGAACTTCTGGACGGAGCGCTTTTATCGATTGAGGATTCGTACTCTGGCTGTGTTTGACTGAAAAATTGACCTGTTGTTTCTTTGTATTTTATCTACTGAAGATTCGTCAGATTGCAAAATGTAGCCCAAATCCAGAATCTGCTTTCTTTAGAATCAAAAGTAAAATGCATTTGCACGATTTTTGCTTCCGGGTTAATACGCCCGGATAATTTGGTTAACTTGCATTGTCAGAGCATCAGGGATCAGACGAGGAGCTTTGCTCGGTATGTGGAAGCCTCCCAATAACTGACAACTTCACGGGCGAGCTTGTCTGCAACAGCTGCGGAGTTGTCATCAAGGAAAGGGTTGAAACGATGTCGCCAGAGTGGAGGTCATTCTCGCCAGCAGACGACAGGTCACGAGGCGGCTTTCCGTCTTCGCTTCTGATACACGATACGGGGCTGTCGACTTTTATCGGAACAGCAAATGGGCCGGCGCAAACGTCAGAACAGTCAAGTGATCAGGAGGACAGCTCAAAAGACAGCAATAGTTCTGTCTATATACACAAGGCGTCATGCCCTATACCGGTCAACAGGCTGCGCAAGCTCAATGCCATGTCTGTCTCAAGCGCGCCGGTTTCAAGGAACCTCAAAAAGGCCACGTGGGAGATGAATCGGATCTGCAGCGCCCTTGGCCTGAGCTGGCAGGTGGCAGAGAGGTCCGCGTATTTCTATCGCAAGGCGCTGCAAAAGAACCTGATAAAAGGAAGATCAATAGCAGGCTTTGTCGCTGCCGCGATCTACCTTGCGTGCAAGGAAAGGATGATACCAAGAACCATCGAAGAAGTTAGCAGGGCCGCAGACGTCGACAGGCCGTTTGCCACCCACTGCTACAAAATCTTGGTTGGAGAGATGCATATAGAGCCGCCAATAACCGACCCATTCAGGAACATTACCAAGATATCGGCTCGCGCCGGCATTGAAGAGCGCGTGTCAAGGAGGGCAAGGGAGATCTTATCGTCAGTCGCAAGCCACACTGCTGTGATGGGCAAGAACCCGCTGGTGCTTGCCGCAGCTGCGCTGTACCTTGCAACTGTCGAGCACAAGCTCGACATAACCAAGACAATGATAGCCGACGCGGCCGAAGTGAGCACCATATCGCTCCGAAAGAGGCTGGCTGACATTACGCGCGCGCTTGAAAGCACAAAAAAGCGCTAAGATTATAAATTTTAAAAATTACGGGGTAGAGATGCAGCCAGCCGAAGCCATCACGCTCTTTCTCATCTGGAGCTCTAGCATTCCTGCAAGTGGCCCGCCTTCTAGAAGCGAGCCGGCTACCTGCTGCTTGTACTGCGTGTCAGGGCAGCCAAAGATGTCATCTCCTATCTGGCCTGCCAGAGTGTTGGTGTAGTATGCAGTTATTTTCATGCTCTGCGTAAAGTCTACAGACTTGCTCGTGCTAGAGCCGTCGTCCCACCGCGCAAACTGGTAATAGTCGTAGCTTGACGTGTCAACAGTGTACTGGCCAAGTGGCAAGCGTAGGTAGAGCGGGGTAAAGCCTTCAGCTACCACGCTTCCGCCTCTGCTGATTGAAACGTGCATCCCCTTGACGCTGTTGCCAAGGTTGTCAAAACTTTCCACGCGAAAATCTGCAAGCTCGCTCTTGTAGACCGCCGTCAATTCTGTGGGTCCTGCCATTGCTACTCCGTGGTAGTGCGCAGTTTCGCCGTCCTGCCATTTGTCAAAGATAAAGTTCTGGTAGTCGCTTGCCCCTACTTGGTAGTTGCCTTCCGGCAGCATGAACTTGGTCGGGCTAAAGCCTGTTATCACCACCCTGTCATTTTTCTTGACTTCAACCCACAGCCCCTTTATCTCATGACCCTCTGAATCAAACGTCTTTACTATCAGCTCGTGTAGCGTTGCGCCGGAAACTGCATAGTCGTCAAGCCCTACTTGGTAATCTTCAAACCACGATGGCAGGCGAGTGTACGCGTCAGTTGAAAAGTGGTACGCTATCCCGCTCTGCCACGCTTCAACGGTGTCCTGGACTGCCGCCTCGCCATCCACCTTGTAGCCCATCACGTTTGTAATGTCGTTGCTCGAGATCCCCATAAAGCGCGTCGCGGGGTATTTTGAGAACCAGTCAATGTGGGGTGCAAGCCGCCACTGGTGCTCAAACGACACAATGTCGCTGACAGACATTACCTTTTCGCTGACCAGTATGCTGCCAGGGTTGGCTATCACTACCTTGTCGCTGCCAAAGGATTTTGCATAGTCGTAGATCTTTTTGTAATAGTCCACCTGCGACTGTGTCTGCAATAATGCTACTTCATCAAGCATCACGCCGTCTGCCCCGCTGCCAAGCCCTGTCTTTATTTCGCCAAGAACGCTG
>JAJPDY010000136.1 GCA_023252395.1 Nitrososphaera sp.
GCCGCGGTTATGTTCAAGAACCGTAGAAAATGGGATGATGCACTCGACACATGGGGAGTGCACGGAATCGGAGGTCTCGCAGGCGCGTTGATGACAGGAACTTTTGCTGAGAAGAGGTTCACTCCATGGGGTCATGATGGTGCAGCCTTTGGTGGCGGATGGTTTGGCACGAATGCTGCTGGTAGTACTGCGGCATTCCAGCAGAATGCAGTTGGCGCATTTGCGGCACTGGCGTGGGCTATGGGCATCACTGCCATCATCATCAAGGTGATGGACGTGGTATGGCCTGGCGGCATAAGGGTCACTCCAAAGGAAGAAGAGATAGGCCTCGACCTTGCGCAGCACGGAGAAAGGGCGTATGTTGCGGGCTAGGATTCTCCCCTGCCTATTTTTTGTGATAACCGGGCCAATGCGTTATAATAGTTCTACAGAGCATAAAGATACTATAATATCTTGCCTGGTAACCATTGATGCAGGCTGCTAGTAAAAAGCCGTACAAAAGTAAGCTCTTCCCCAAAAACAAGAATGAAAACAAGGTACCAATTCGTGGCTTGTATCAAAGATACATCATCTCTTTGCTTGCTTTAAATATATCAAGCATGACGAAACGCGCTTTGGCCAAACCCCTTGCAAAAGAATTCGGTGTTTCTATGCGAAGTGCTTATGAACACGTCATGAAAGAGTTGGAAGAGTGTCTGATTCCGGACGGTATTGTAGAGCTTGCAGATACCGTGCTATCAGTCAGAGGCCCAAGAATATATCAAACAAGGGGCATATCCTGCTATTGTTTGTCCACTATTGGAATCTTGATCGCCGCTGCGTTGGATGAGATTGATATTGATGAAAGAAAAAGGATCCTCCAACGTTTTCTGGAGTCTGAGAATGTGCTGCCTCAGTCTTCAAGTGAGCACAGCATAAAAGAAGAAATTCTGGATCATCTTCAAGAATACCCTCAGTTTACTTTGGAGCTTGTTGAAAAGGGCGTTTCCCAATTTCTGGAAGGAAGACTGAACCATCCACTGAACATTTTTCTTCCAAGATATCACAACTAGTGATTATAAGAGCCCCAAAGTTAATGCGAGCCTCATGTTGGAATTGCCTTAAAGCTTGTTTGTAACTCGCTCTAGTGGCTGAGCTCTTTATAGACTCTGCAAACCGGTTTATGGCAGGGATTGTTCTCGTTACCGTTTGCTACATGCTATAGGAGTTGGTTCCTTTCGTATGATATTTAAGGGGAATATTCTTCATACCCATCTAACATGGCTCGTATTCACGTTCATACTCATGGCAAGTCTCATTCGATCCGTCCCACGTCAAAGAGCTCCCCTTCATGGCTCACCCAGAGCCCGGAGCAAGTATCATCCCTTGTTGTGCAGATGTCAAAGGATGGCCTGAGCCCAAGCGAGATAGGGCTAAAGCTTCGCGACGAGCACGCAATCCCATTAGTCAAGCCGGTCGTTGGCAAGAGCCTTACTCGGGTACTTGCAGACAACAACATCAAGACCGACATGCCAGAAGACTTGGACAAGCTGGTAAACAAGGCGCTTGGCCTGCAAAGACACTTGAAGATCCACAACAGCGATAGCAGAAACGTGCGCTCGCTAGAGCTTGTAGAGGCCAAGATACACAGGCTGTCAAAATACTACAAGCGCACCGGCAAGCTTCAGCAGAACTGGAAATACGCCGCTGTAATTGCCCAGTTAGAATAAGGTCTCCGTAGATGAGCTACAGCAAGCTTGCTGAAGCCCTCAAACCTTTTTGCGAAAAATTACGAACAGTAGTAGAGAACGGCAACGAGATTGCAGTTATTACTCACCTTGACGCCGACGGCATAACGTCTGGCAGCATAATGGCCTCGGCGCTTGCCCGCATGGGTGCAAAATACAGCGTCAGGGCAGTGTCTGACATGAACACAAATCTCATTGAAAAATTAAAGGATGAAAGCCACGACTTTTACGTCATAACCGACCTTGGCGGAGGATGGGCGGCGCACCTGAGAAAAGCCCTTGGCAGCAAGTGGGCGGTAATCGACCACCACCAGATACCCGAAGAGGAGATACTCACAGATGATTCCGGGCAGATACTGAATGCGTGGAAATACGGGATCGACGGCGGCAAGGAAGTGCCGGCGGGCGGCATGGCCTACATGGTGGCAAGCACGCTTGACAAAAAGAACCGTGACCTCTCGTGCATCGCAGTCGTTTCTGCAGTCGCCGACAGGCAGGACCAGGGCGACAAAAAGTCGTTCGTGGGGCTCAACACCGAGATATTAAAAACCGCTCAGTCGCTTGGGCTCGTCAGCGTTGACCTCGATATCATGCTTACAGGCAGGGAAACAAAACCGCTTCACGAAGCGCTTGCTTATACATCGTTTCCATACATTGACAGCCTGACTTGGAACCGGGAGAACTGCCATGCGCTCTTGAAAAACGCGGGGATAAAACTAAAGGATGGCAACGGCAGGTGGCGTGTGCCGGCTGAATTTTCGCAGGAAGAAAAGAGCGCAATTCTGGACGCCATAGCAAAGTTTGTCGCGACTTCAAACAAGACTTCGACTGGAGTCATCAACGACCTTGTCGGCTATGTCTATACTCTTGCAGCAGAAGACAAGCGCAGCCAGCTGCGCGACGCCCGGGAATTCTCCACCATGCTCAATGCCTGCGGGAGGATAGGCAAGGCAGGAGTAGGCATTTCAATATGCATGGGCGACAGAAACAACATGCTGAGCGCAGGCGAAGAGATAATCGGGACCTACAGGACGACATTGAGGAATTACATTTCCACGATATTTGCCGACAAGTGGAGGCTCGTCGACGACGGCAAAAACGCCTTTGTCAACGGCGACGGGCTCTTGGCTGAGGACATGCTTGGCGCCATCTCCTCGCTTCTCAGCGGATCTCCTTCGCTTGCCGGCAGGCTGGTTTTTGTCAGAACGCTTGCCAAAGACGGCACCTACAAGTTTTCCTCGAGAAAGTGTCTTGGCTGCAACTCACAGGCTAACCTCGGCCTCATAATGCGCCACTGCGCCGAAGCTTTTCAGGGCGCCGGCGGAGGGCATTCAGCTGCCGCAGGATGCAGGATCCCGTCTTCTGCTCTTGAAGATTTCATGGCCGGCGTAAGGGCTGCAACAAGTGATCCGAAATTTGCAACGACATCTTGACACCGAAATATCAGTCGACATCCTGTTTTCGAGCAGCGCCGAGGCAAAGGCCGCTCTGAAGGCATTAATACCAGACAATGTTAACTTTCCAAAAGGATTGTCGATGAGGATGTTTTCAAGAGGCTCCACTCTTGCGATTAAAGTCACTGGCAGAAATGTCCCGGTTGCAACAGTCCTCAACACTATCGACGAAGTGTTGGAACATGTATCAGTAGCTCAGAAAGTGATGGCTGGCTAATGCTTGACCCAAAATTATTGAAGGAAAACCCGCAGGCAGTGCGCGACATGCTGGACAAGCGCAACATGGCAGACTTTCCACTTGACGAACTGATCGGCCTTGACAAGAGCCGCCGCGAATTGATAACAAAAACACAAGAGCTGCGGCAGAAAAAGAACGCGCTGTCAGAGGCAGTGGCAACCAAGAAGAAAAGCAAACAGGACGCAAGCTCTGAACTGGCGCAGATGAAAGAGGTGAGCGCCGGCCTAGGCCAGACGGAATCTGAAATGACTCTGGCCGGGGAAAAGTTCAACCAATTATTTATGCTCCTGCCAAATATGCTGCATGAATCCGT
>JAJPDY010000137.1 GCA_023252395.1 Nitrososphaera sp.
AGGCAGATAGTTTTAAATCAGGTAAGGCTTCACAAAATGGCGTATATGCACCCTCAGGACAAGAGATATCCCGATTACATAGCTGATCAGATCAAGAAGGGAACGACCACCTGTGCCTTGACATGCAAGGATGGCGTAGTCCTGGCAGCAGACACACGTGCCAGCGCAGGTCTCTTTATCGCCGACAGGCATGTCATGAAGATTCAGCAGGTTGACAAGCACCTGGCAATGACGATTGCAGGCGGAGTCGCCGACGCGCAGAACCTTGTTGACACCATGCGCTACAACGCCAACATCTATCGCTTCCAGAACAAGGAGCTCATGCCAGTCAAGTCCGCATCAAGGCTGTGCTCAAACATACTGTTCAACCAGCGATACTTTCCATATTATGTCCAGATAATCATGGGCGGCTTTACGCAAGAAGAGGGCAGCAAGATCTACAACATTGACCTCTTTGGCTCGATTACTACAGAAAAGTTCATCTCTACAGGCAGCGGCTCGCCGGTTGCATACGGATACCTTGAATCAGAGTACAGAGACAACATGAGCGTGAACGACGCTTACAAGGTTGCGATGCAGGCAATAGCGGCTGCAATTCGGAGAAACGCAGGGACAGGTGACAGCATCAACGTAGTCATTATCGACAAGGACGGCTACCGCGAGCTGTCAAAAGAGCAAAAGGCTACAGTGGGCGTCGTCTTTTAGCTGACCCCACTACTCCAGAATCTGCACGCACATTCTTTCTCGATATGCGGCATTTACAGATACATAGTCAAGTTCTTGCAGGATCATGTCGACACTGCCGCACTCGTCGCAATTGCATCTTCGCGGTGAGGTCATGCAAGATAATACTCATGCGCCTCTAAAAGCCAGCTCGCCAGAGAACACATAGATCAGTATACACTATATTCTTGCAGTTATTTCATTCATGAAGAGGCTGCTGTCAAGCCTTGAGAACCTTGACAGCTCTATCTTTGCCCCCGGCTCCATTATTTCCCGTATGTATTTGCCTGCCTCCACCTGCGTCCACCACTCTTCCCCAAATTGACCTTGCAGGTGATGGTCAAGCTCTGCCGCACGGACCGCGGCAAGCAGATAGCTTGGCACGTACATTATTGCGTCAGGCAATATGTGGTGCAGCATCCAGTACTCGCCGGGCATTTCAAGGCCGGTGTACTCCTTTATCAGCTTGGCATACAGGTCGCTTGCCTTTTCCATCGACAGGTTCTTGCGCCAGAACTCCGCCTTCATGAGCGAGTTTGCAGTGTAAAAGGTGACAAAAAAGAGCTCCATGAAGCTGTTCCTTTCCTCAATGTCTGCCAGTGTTCGCTTGTCCTGCACTCCAAGCGATGATAGATAATGCCTGTTCTTTGTCAGCCTTTCAAGGAATATTGAGAATATCTCGGCTACCCCCATCGAAAAAAAGTACTTGTCCCAGTATTCCGCACGCGGGTTGATTGAAGACGCGTGTACCGCATGGCCCATTTCATGGTAGCACCCCTGCAGGTCAAAGTATGGGCTTTCGCTTTTGTACAGCACGCGGATGTCGTTTGGCACCTGCACAAAGAAGCAGATTGGAGACGGGTACTTGTCCTTCCGATTTTCCGTGTCAAAGTTGATCGAAGACAGGTTGAACTGCATTGCGCCAAGCGTGCGCTTTACCTGCTCTGGAGGATTCACTCCGGCAAACTCTTTTTCAAGGTCGGCATACACTCTGTTGCGGAAAAAGTAAAAGTCGTCGTAATACTCGGCGTCCCTTCCAAGAACCTTTTTTGAAATGTTTTCAAGCGCTTCTTGAAACGGCTTTTTTGCCTGCCGGCCCATCGACTTTACAAAGTCGATCAGCTGGGAATAAGAGACGTTTTCATTTTCAAGGTAGCCGTCAAGGGGGCTCATTTTTTTGTGCGAATATTCAGAGTACACCTGCCCTATCTGGTCAAAGCGCTTCTGGATAACAGGCGACACGAATTTTGTCTTGGCAATGAATTCGTCAAACACCTGCTTTCTTTTTGCCGAATCCTTTTCGGCGCTGTTGAACTGCCGCCACGTACTCCAGTTAACAGGAGCTTTGCCAAGCCGGTGGCGCGAAGAAACGATCTTTTTGTTTCGCATGTTGTACAGCTTTAGCTCGAGCTTTTTTGTGGCAGAATCGGCAATATTTTCAATTGAAGAAAGGAACAGTTCCCGGGGCTCTGAAAACGATCCAAGAAAAGCCTTGGCACTGGCAGACTTGATCTCTGCAAGCTGCTCTATCACGCGCTCGCTGTGCTTTAGGCCCGCGTACTGCTTGTAGCGCTCGTCTGCGTCTGCAATGTATATCCGCTCGTCAAGCTGGCACCACTGCTCCAAGTTCATAATTTTGCCAGCGAGCCGATCCAATTTTAAGTTTGGTTATATACAATTAGGAAACAGCCGCCGCAGCAAATCAGTATTTAAGACTTTGTCCAAACGTTTGGATAAAGCGCTATATCGACTCTGCAGCCAACTGTACTTATGTCTAGTGCCGGCTACTATTCGCCTGTCACTCGTAGCAGGATGTCTAGACGCGACTTTCTGAAATTGCTGGCAGCCGCTGGCACGGTCATGACGTTTGCACCTTTTGTGGACTGGGGCAAGTTCCTGCCAAATACAAAGACGGCCGTTGCTGAAAAAGCTAAAGTGATGCTTCCTGACGGCTCGCAGGCAAACATTCACACCTTTCCAGTAAACCATTCGGAGGTCGTGATATACCCAAAAACTGATGATCAGGTCTTGAACAAAGAATCCTTCCGCACGTGGCAGCTGATAAGGCTGCCAACCGAGCTTCAGGGCAACGTCGACAGTGTTTCTTCATTTCGGCTGTACAGCATGGTATGCCTTCATTTGTGGTGCCTTTGGAGGTACGTCCCAAGGGGACCCAGCAAAATTGATCCTTCAAAGATGGTCAACGGCAACGGCCAGTGCCCGTGCCACGGCAGCATGTACGACCCGCTGACTGGCAAGGCATACGAGGGGCCAGCTTCGCTTCAGGGGCCACCCTCAAACGCGCTCCCAAGGCTAGACATCGAAGCAGATTCAAAAGGCGACCTGTGGATACTGCCCCCGACTTGGGACCTCCGCAAAAACGGCATAGTTGGGTATGGGAGATACCTTGCCTAGAAGTAAAGGACTGAAGATTTTTATCCTTAATCAGGTAATATTATACTGTTGCTCCAGGCAGGAGGTCTGCTCCTCTAAATGAGCACCAAAGTCCTCAGCATGACCCTGTTTCTGTTCACGGCACTCACATTGACCCATGCAGCTTTTGTCGACTATAGGTCCGGCGCGGCCGAAACCCAGCCACAGTTCAGGTCAATGCAGGACAGCAAAATGACTGCTCCAAACCAGATGCTGTATCTACAGGCAAGAAAGCTGGCAGGTGCCGAGATTACCCTTGGAGATTTTGGCAGTTATGGCAAGCGCGGAATCTGGAGGGGTCTTACAAAATCAAGGTGGACAGAGAACGGCCTTTGCTGTGGGGTGTTTGACCTGCTTGTCAAGATGAAGGGAGGCAGGACAAGGACTGCGCTTCTAAAGTCGCTTTCTGAGCCAAGGAACAAGCTCCAGCTGTCGCACGAGCTTGGCATTGATTGGAAGGCTGTCGATGGTCACATCAGCAAGTTGCTCGAATACGGCCTTGTGGCCGAAGTTGCAATGGTCGGCACTTGCAAAGTCTATGCCATCACGCAGAAAGGCAGGCGCGCGCTGGAAAT